>JACCXR010000284.1 GCA_013696915.1 Euzebyaceae bacterium | reverse complement strand
GGCAGGCGTGATCCATCCTTCGCGCATCCCGCGCCCGATGGGGTCTTCGAGCGGATCGTCCGGGCCGGGGGCCACCAGCAGAGCCCGCAGGCGTCCACGCGAGGTCACCCGGATGGTCTCCCCTCTGTCTGCCCGTTCGACGTACTTGGACAGCCTGGCCTTCAGCTCACGGATCCCGACATCCATGTGGTCACCTCACGGGCAATGTGATCTCGTGATAGCCGAGGGGAACAGCCAGCCGCTCGGTCCGAGATCCCCTGGTCTACCGGATGCCGAGATTCATCCGCTCCCTCACCGACAGGCGGCGGGGGCGGAAGCGTGGGAGGCGCGTCGTCAGGCCAGGATCTCGAGCTCGACATCGAGGGCCCGGTAGGTGTTCAAGGCGCGCCGGTCGCGGGTGGCGAGACGCATCCTTTGGTGCGCGGCGGCCGCACCGACGAGCGCGTCGTAGACCGCTCCGCCAGCGATCCCCAGGCCGGGCAGTCGCTCGAGCAGCTTCCCGGCAGCCGCACCCTCCAGGAACCGGGATCCGACGAAGTTGCTTGACAGCATTCGACCGACGGCCCCGGGGTGCGGCGCAGTGGCGGCGGCAGCCTCGTCAGCACCGAGAACGTCTCGAACGCTGCGTGGCCGGACAGCCACAGGCGCACGCCGGCAAGCGTCACCGCCTCGTGGTGCTCGTGGTCAGAAACCATCAGGGCAACGGCGACGCTGGTGTCGACGAGCAGCTCGGCGTCAGCAGCTGGTCGGCATCGCGCAGCGCGCGGACGAGATCGTCGTCGATCGGAGCGTCGGCGGGGGGATCACCAGCCGTCCGCGCAGCTCGACCACGTCCTTCCGGGCGAGCGGCTCGATCCGCCCCCCGGTCCCGTCGGGGATGAGCTCGACCTCACCTGGCCGAATTCCCAGGCGGTCGCGCAGAGGCTTGGGGATGACGACGCGCCCTGCCGCGTCGATGGTTCCTCTCATGGGTGCCGAGGCCGACGACGTGGCCGGGGACCTGGCGGCCATCGACGAGTCGTTCGGCGTGCTGCTCCCTGAGGCCGGGGAGGAGCTCCACTTCGATCGCGGCCCCGACGACCGCTGGACATACCTCGAGCGTGCGGCGGACCCATGATCCTGCTCGACACTGACGTCCTCATCGCCCACCTCCGTGGACACCAGGCGGCCCGGGAGTGGCTACGATCGACCCGCGTCGAGGGACGGCTGGCCGCCAGCGCGATCACGGTCAAGGAGCTCACCGACGCCATGCGCTCTCCGGAGCGACGGGAGATGGCGCGGCTCCTCTCCACGTTGAGTTTGAAGCCGGTCACCCTGCCGATCGCGCGGCGAGCGGGAGCGCTCATGCGGGCCTACCGACGATCGCACTCGGGGATCGGCTCGGCGACTGCCTGGTGGCGCGACCGCAGAGCTGGGTCTGAGCTCGCCACCCTGAACGTGCGTCACTTCCCGATGTTCGAGGACCTGCGGCCGCCCTTCGCCGTGTAACCCTCGCCGTGCGCGCGTGCCTCGGGCCGGCTGCGACCTTCGACACAGCACGCGTGCGGCGAGCAGCCGGCCCTCGACTAGACTGCCGCGACCGCGGACGCCTCGGCCGGCGTCGGCCTGCGCGAGCGGGGAGGGAACGGCGTGAGACTGCACGGCAACGTCCGCAAGCGGCTGACCGAGGTGGGCGGCGAGTTGGCGCGCCTGCGTGACGCGCTCGCGGTCATCGACGAACAGGTGGCCTTCCAGCGCGGTGTCGCCGACGACCTCGACGTCCGCGCCACGGTGGCCGAGACCCCGCTCGCCGACCGCGAACGGCGGGAGGCCGCCGGGGACCTGGGACGGCTGGAGCGGCAGCGGGCCGAGACCGCCGGCCGGATCGCCACGCTGGTCGCCGAGCAGGATGCGCTGCTCGAGCGCCTCGTCCCGGCAGGACAACACGACGGATGAGCGCCCGACCCACCCCCGACCCCCAGGAGCGCCTGGTGAGTGACCGGCACGACGGACCGATCCGGGTCCTGATCGCCGAGGACGAGGCGCTGATCCGCCTGGACCTGAAGGAGATGCTCCTCGAGGAGGGCTTCGACGTGGTCGCCGAGGTCTCCGACGGGGCCACGGCGGTCCGCATGGCCCGGGAGCTGCGTCCCGACCTCGCCATCCTCGACCTGAAGATGCCGGTGATGGACGGCATCCAGGCTGCGGAGCAGATCACCCGCGAGCGCCTGTCCGCCGTGCTCATCCTCACCGCGTTCAGCCAGCGCGACCTCATCGAGAAGGCCCGCCGGGCGGGCGCGATGGCCTACCTCGTGAAGCCCTTCCAGAAGCACGACCTGCTGCCGGCCATCGAGATCGCCGCCGGCCGCTTCAAGGACCTCCAGGGGCTGGAGGCCGAGGTCGGCACGCTCACGGACCGGCTCGAGGCCCGCAAGGTCGTCGAGCGCGCGAAGGGGCTGCTCCAGGCGCACGAGGAGATGACCGAGCCGGCCGCGTTCCGGTGGATCCAAAAGACCGCGATGGAGCGGCGACTGACGATGCGCGCCGTCGCCGAGCAGGTCGTCGAGCGCTACGACGGCGCGTAGTAGGGGTCACTAACACCCCTCTCGCGCGCTCGCGTCGCTTCTCGAGTGACCTAGTAGGGGTCACTAACGCTCCGCTCGCGAGCTCGCGTCGCATCTTGAGTGACTTTGAAGAACCAGTCTTCTCCACAAGACTTCCGTATTCGAACGGAGGCATGCCGAAGAGGACGTCCACGGGCGGCCGAAGTCGCACTCGACGATCGTGCCGTCGCGCACTGCGAGACGGCTGAACACCGCGGTGTTGAAC
>JACCXR010000307.1 GCA_013696915.1 Euzebyaceae bacterium | reverse complement strand
CTGCCGGACCGCACTCCGGTCGAGCTGGCGCCGGGCGTCGCCGCGGTCGCCGCCTTCTCCTACGACGGCGTGATCGCCGACGCGGTCCGCACCGTCAAGGCCGGCGGGTCACACGCGTCGGCCCGCGGGCTCGGCGACCTGATGCGGCACGTGCTCCGGCTGCCCGACGCGCCGACGACCTGGGTGCCGTCCAGCCGCCGCCGGCTGCGGGAGCGCGGCGTCGAGGTGCCCCGCCTCCTGGCCGGCCCCCGGGCCGTCGAGATGCTGGTCCGGCCGGTCGACCGCCCGGACCAGACGACCCTCGGTCCCGCCGCCCGCCGTGCCAGCCCGCGCGGATCCTTCGCGGCGCTGGCCGGCACGGTCCCGCCGCCCGCGGTGATCCTCGTCGACGACGTCCGCACGACCGGCGCCACCGCCGGCGCCGCGGCCACGGCACTGCGGGTGGCCGGCGCCCGGCGGGTGCTGGTGGCGACGTTCGCCGTGGCCGGGCGGGAGGTCGGCCTGGGTCGGCCAGGGTTCGAAGGGTAGGCGCAGCAGTTGGCGTCTAGCCTTCGAACGCCGGGTTGCCGGCGTCCCCCGGGGGGCCGAGTGGGCCGGGGTGGGCCAGGGTCGGCCAGGGTTCGCAGGGCAGGCGCGCCGCCGGGGACCCGCCCCGCCGGGACCCGCCCGCCGGAACCCGTCCCGCCGGGGCCCCTCCCGCCGGGGCCCCTCCCGCCGGGGCCCGCCCCGCCGGCGCTATCGTGGTGCGGTTCCGGCCGAGGTCCCCAAGTTCCCCAGGAGCGCGCGTGCACGTCATCATCGCCGGCTGCGGCCGGGTCGGCTCGCAGCTTGCGCTCACGCTCGACGCCGACGGTCACGACGTCGTGGTCGTCGACAAGAACGCCGCCGCCTTCCGGCGGCTGGGCGAGGACTTCGGCGGCTCGTGCGTCGGCGGCTTCGTCTTCGACAAGGCCACGCTGGAGAGGGCCGGCATCAAGCGCGCCCAGGCCTTCGTCGCGGTCACGAGCGGGGACAACTCGAACATCGTGTCGGCGCGGACCGCGAAAGAGGCATACGGCGTCGACCACGTCGTGGCGCGCATCTACGACCCCGACCGTGCGGTCATCTACGAACGGCACGGGATCACGACGATCGCCTCCGCACGCTGGACGACCGAGGCGATCCTCCGCTCCCTGCTGCCGCAGAACGAATGCGTCCTGGGCGGAATTGGGCCGGGAGAGGACGACGTCGTCCTGCTGAGCGCCGAGGTGCCCGGGATCCATCAGCCGATCCCGGCCGCGAAGTTGAACCGGCCGGGGGAGGCGGTCCTCGCCGCGTTCAGCCGGGACGGCCAGACACGGGTTCCCGGTGCGGGCACGCTGCTGCAGGAGGGCGACCGCCTGCATCTCGCCGTCCAGCGCGACGCGGTGGAGACCGTCCGCGGCGCGATCGCCCGGCTGTCCGACAACACGGGTTAGGACCCAATCGATGAAGGTCGTGGTGGCCGGAGCCGGGAAGATCGGCCGGTATCTCAGCGCGGACCTCGTGGTGCGTGGGCACGAGGTGACGATGATCGAGCTGTCGAAGGAGGCGCTCGACCGGGCCCCGACCGAGGGGGTGCGCACGGTGCTGGGCGACGCCTGCGCGCCGAAGGTGCTGGAGCGTGCAGGCGTGCGCGAAGCCGACGTCGTCGTGGCCGCGACCGGCGACGACGAGGACAACCTTGTCGTCAGCCTGCTCTCCAAGCAGGAGTTCGCGGTCCCGCGGGTGCTCGCGCGGGTGAACCACCCGACCAACGAGTGGCTCTTCGACGAGACCTGGGGCGTCGATCTCGCGGTCAGCCCGCCGCACCTGCTGACGGCGCTGGTCGAGGAGGAGGTCAGCACCGGCGACCTCGTGTCGATCATGAAGCTCCAACGCGGTGAGGTGGAGCTGCTGGAGATCCGGCTCGACGAGCGGTCGCCCGCGATCGGCAAGCGGGTGGCGGAGCTCGACCTGCCCAACGACGTGACCCTGGTCGCGGTCGTGCGCGACGGGCACGTCAGCCCGTGCCGGGGGACGACGCCGCTCACCGCCGGTGACGAGGTGCTGGCCCTCGTTGGCCGCGACCACCACGCGGACCTGCGCGAGCGCCTCGTCGGCTCCTTCTGACCGTCGCCCGCTGCCGGCCGGCCCGAGATCGGACCTGCCCGCCGCCGAGTCAGCCGGGTGGGTGCACGTACTCGAAGTGCTGCGCGTCGGGAACGAGCCAGGGGCCGCCCCACGTGAAGCCCCACCGCTCCATGGTCTCGACCAGTCGGGGGTCCTGGGCCGACGCGACGCCCTGAGGGTTGGGCGCCGTGTTGAGGTCGACGGCCAGACCCCAGGCGTGCCGCGACGGGGCGCTGCCGGCCGCGATCAGCCGCGGCACCCAGCAGCCGGCGTACTGGGCGGGGTCGACGAGCCACGCGAGGCCGTCCTGCTCGAGTTCGCCCATGGCCCCGCGCAGCGCCGGGATGAGCGCGCGGTGGCAGGCGACCTCGCCGAG
>JACCXR010000221.1 GCA_013696915.1 Euzebyaceae bacterium | reverse complement strand
AAGTGTCGGAGGTACACGACGGCCGCGCGGCTGACGTCGTCGGCGTTGAACGCGCCCTGCCCCCAGGTGTCGGTCTCCGGGTCGTACTCGCCCCCGCCGATGCGCCGGTACGTGCCGTCCCCGACCGGCTCGGCGTAGGTCCAGAGAAACCCCAGCGCCGGCTCGTCCTGTTCGCGGTAGGTCGTGTGGCCATGCTGTTCGGGCGGGTCGACCCGGTCGGTGAGGAAGTCGAGGTGGTCCAGGTTGGTCAGGCGCGGCGCCTCCGCGGGCACGGCGGCCGCCGACGGCAGACCGGCCAGGGCGGCCGCCAGGGCGGTCAGCAGGATGAGCGCCGCACGGGGGCGGCGGGCGGCTCGGGTGCGGCTCATGTCGGCTCCTCGTGCTTCCGCTGGACGACCGGTGCGCCCTGACTAGACGCGTTCGCGTGGCTTGCGTCAAGAGGCAACACTTGGGCGCATCTTTGGTAGCGTGAGTTGACTCGCCTCCGACCACGGTCGTACCTTCTGCGGCCCGGGCGCCGACGCAAGGAGCCGACCATGGACCGTCGCCCCATCCTCCGCAGGCGTGCGCTGCCAGCACTGCTCCTCGCGGCCCTGCTCGCGGCCTGCAGCGGCGGTGGTGACGAGGCCGGTGGAGCCGGCGAGACCGGCGGAGCTGCGGAGACCGGCCCGACCGAGGGGGGCGAGACCGCCGCCGCGACGGGACCCATCAACATCTGGTACTCCAACAACGAGCAGGAGATCGCCTGGGGCGAGGCCGTCGTGGAGGCGTGGAACGCCGAGCACCCCGACGAGCAGGTCACCGCGCAGGAGATTCCGGCGGGGCAGAGCTCCGAAGAGGTCATCACGGCCTCGATCACCGCCGGCAACACCCCCTGCCTGATCTACAACACCGCCCCGGCGGCGGTCCCGCAGTTCCAGCGCCAGGGCGGGCTGGTGGCGCTCAACGAGTTCGAGGGCGGCACCGAGTACGTGAACGAGCGGGTCGGCGAGGACCGGGTCGGCCAGTACATGTCGCCGGACGGCAACCTCTACCAGATGCCCTGGAAGACGAACCCGAGCATGATCTTCTACAACAAGGCGCTGTTCGAGGAGGCGGGCCTCGACCCGGAGGACCCGCCGCTGTCGACCTACTCCGAGTTCCTCGAGACCTCGCAGACCCTGGTCGACGAGGGCGGGGCGCGCGCCGCGATCTGGCCCTCGCCGGCCTCGCAGTTCTTCCAGTCCTGGTTCGACTTCTACCCGCTGTTCATCGCCAACTCCGGCGGCCAGCAGCTGGTCGAGGACGGCGAGCCGCAGTTCGCCAGCGAGGCGGGGGTGGAGGTCGCCGAGTTCTGGGCGCAGATGTACGAGCGCGGGCTCTCCCCCAGGGAGGAGGCCCAGGGCGACTCGTTCGCCGAGGGCCAGGCCGCCATGTCGATCGTCGGCCCCTGGGCGGTCGCCGTGTACTCCGACGTCGACTGGGGCGTCGTGCCCGTCCCGACGCCGGACGGCATGCCCCTCGAGGAGACGTACACGTTCTCGGACAACAAGTCGGTCGGGCTGTACTCGTCGTGCGAGAACCGCGGCACGGCCTGGGAGTTCCTCAAGTTCTCCACCAGCGAGGAGAACGACGGGCTGCTGCTGGAGGAGACCGGCCAGATGCCCATGCGCGTCGACCTCACCGAGACCTACGCGGACTACTTCGAGGCCAACCCCGAGTACGAGACCTTCGCCGACCAGGCCGCCCGGACCGTCGAGGTCCCAAACGTGGCGAACTCGATCGAGATGTGGCAGGAGTTCCGTGACGCCTGGAGCGAGTCGGTCATCTTCGGGGACGCCGAGCCCGAAGCCGCCCTGACCGAGGCCGCCGAGACGATCTCCGGGCTGGTCGGGGAGTAGCCGGCCGTGGCCGCGCTCGCACCCGATGCCGGTGTCAAGCCCAGGCGCCGGTTGCTCGGCAAGCATCCCATCGGACTGCTGTTCGCCGGGCCCTACCTGATCTACTGGCTGCTGCTGTTCGCGTACCCGCTCGGCTTCGCGGTCTACATGTCGTTTCGCGACTACTTCTTCACCGCCCCCGGAGCGCAGGTCGATCGCCCATTCGTGGGGCTGGAGAACTACATCCGGCTGATCGGCGACGACGACGTCCACCGGGCCGCATTGAACGTCGTGATCTTCATCGTGATCAACGTGCCGCTCACCGTCGCACTGGGGCTGATCCTCGCGACCGCCCTGAACACCGCCATCCCGGGACGCACGTTCTTCCGCGTCGGCTTCTACCTGCCGTATGTCAGCGCCAGCGTCGCCGTCGTCGCGGTCTGGCTGTACCTTTTCAACGGCAGCGGGTTGGTCTCCAACCTGCTCGGCAGCCTGTCGCCCGACCCCCCGTTCCTCATCAACTCGGCATGGGCCATGCCGATCATCGCGCTGTTCGCGACGTGGAAGCAGCTCGGCTTCTACGTGCTCGTCTACCTCGCGGCCCTGCAGAACATCCCCGGCGAGCTTTACGAGGCCGCATCGGTCGACGGCGCGGGAACGATCCGCAAGTTCTGGTCGGTGACCGTGCCCGGTGTCCGCCCCGCGACCACCCTCGTCGTGATCCTCGCCACGATCGTCGGGGCCAACTTCTTCACCGAGCCGTACCTGCTCACCGGCGGCGGCGGACCGAACGGCGCCTCGATCTCGCCGGTGCTCCTGATGTACAGAC
Source organism: Euzebyaceae bacterium (assembly GCA_013696915.1). Classification (GTDB taxonomy): domain Bacteria; phylum Actinomycetota; class Nitriliruptoria; order Euzebyales; family Egibacteraceae; genus JACCXR01. Next base: position 8,642 of record JACCXR010000221.1, on the reverse strand, counting down.
AGGGCATCGAGCAGGGCAACCCCGGCTACGCCGCCGCGATCGGCGTGACGCTCGCGATCATCGTCATGGGGCTCTCCCTGCTGAACCGCTTCCTGCTGGACGAGGAGTAGCCATGGGCAGCTCGACAATCGAAGGCCAGCCCGGGACCGCCGCCGAACCGGCGGGGGACCAGCCACGCGAGGTGGAGCGTTCCGGCAGGACCCGGCGGCTCGTCTCGCTGGCGGTGCTGCTGGTGGGCGCGATCCTGTTCCTGTTCCCCTTCTACTACATGGTCGTCGGCGCGCTGCAGCAGAGCCCGGATCCGACGCTCGCGGGCGCGTTCCCCAACCCGGCCAACCTGACACTGGACAACTTCGCGGCGATCAACGGACGCGTCAACCTGCTCCGGACCCTGCTGAACTCCGGGATCTTCACCGGCGGCGTGCTGCTGGCGACCATGGTCATCGGGCTGCTCGCCGGCTATGCGCTGGCCCAACTGGAGTTCCGTGGGAAGGGCCTGATCTTCAACGTCCTCCTGCTGGGCCTGATCGTGCCGTTCATGCTGTTGATGATCCCGCTGTACGTCATGATCGTGCGCTGGTACGGGTTGGCGGACACCTACCTCGGGATGATCCTGCCGTTCGCCGTCAGCCCCACGGCGGTGTTCATCTTCCGCCAGTTCTTCCGGCAGATCCCCAAGGACCTGTTCGACTCCGCGCGCATCGACGGTGCGTCGGAGTTCAACGTCCTGACCCGGATCGCCGTGCCGCTCGCGAAGCCGGCGATCCTCACCGCCGTCCTCGTCACCTTCATCGGTCCGTGGAACGAGTTCCTCTGGCCGTTCCTGGTCACCAAGGACGCCGCCAAGATGCCGCTCGCCGTCGCGCTCGCGAACTTCATCACGACCATCGCCTCGAGCGTCGCGAACCCGTTCGGCGCGATCTTCGCCGGTGCGACCGTCCTTGCACTGCCGGTCGTGGTGCTCTTCGTCATCTTCCAGAAGCGGTTCACGTCGTCCGATCTCGGCGCCGGCATCAAGGGCTGACCGCTCCGTTGGAGCCGCCCGCGACGTACCGCCTCGAGCGCGTCGGCGTCCTCATGGAGGGCCGGGACGGCGACCCGCACGAGGAGTGGGGCGTGCTCAACCCGGCGAGCGCGCGCGGCCCGGACGGCGAGCTGTACCTGTTCCCGCGGATGGTGGCCGCGGGCAACTACTCGCGGATCGGCAAGGCGCGCGTCTGCTTCGACGACGCCGGCACGCCGGTGCGGGTCGAACGGCTCGGCGTGGCCCTGGAACCCGCCGAGGAGTGGGAGCGCAACGCGCGGACGGCGGGCACCGAGGACCCGCGCATCACCTGGGTCCCGCGGCTCGACGCGCACGTCATGACCTACACCGCCTACGGCCCGCTGCGCGCCCGGATCGGGCTGGCGTGGTCCCATGACCTCGAGCGGTGGCAGCGGCTCGGGCCGGCGTGGTTCTCCTACGACCCGAACCTCGGCACGGACCTCAACCTCTACCCGAACAAGGACGCGGTGCTCTTCCCGGAGCCGGTCACCGCCCCCGACGGCCGGCTCGCCTACGCCATGCTGCACCGGCCGCTGTGGGACCTGTCGGAGGTCCGTGACTCGGAGCGGGTCACCCCGCCCCCGACCCTGGAGGACTCCCGCCCCGGGATCTGGGTGTCGTTCGCCCCCGCGGACGAGGTCGAGGCCGACCCCGTCGCCGCTCTTCCCCGCTTCTCCCAGCACCGCCAGGTGGCGCTGCCCGAGCAGCCGTGGGAGGTGCTGAAGATCGGCGGCGGCACGCCGCCGGTCCGGACCGCCGACGGCTGGCTGACGATCTACCACGGCGTCAGCGGCAGGCTGATCAAGGGGCAGGACCTCCAGCCGCACGTCCACTACGCGGCCGGCATCACGGTCCACGACGCCGACGACGTCACGCGGCTCGTCTACCGCAGCACCGCACCCGTGCTGGCCCCCGAGCTGCGGGCGGAGCGGGTCGGGATCGTGCCGAACGTCGTGTTCCCGACCGCCATCGACGTCGCCGACGGCGCCGCCCACGTCTTCTACGGCATGGCCGACTCCCGCATCGGCGTCGCCCGCCTCACGCCGACACCGGCCCCCGGCTGAACGGCGCCGGCCGGCGTTGCGCCGGCCGCCCCCCGCGCGAGGTGCTCGGCGTCGAGTGCGGCGTTGGCGGCATACCGCGCCGAGGTGGCATCGGCGACCTGGGAAGCCGCGCCGGCCAAGAGCCCCGACGACCCCCGCCACCCGCCCGGGGGGACCGACGGCCCCCGCGGCCGGTCGGCTAGCCTTCGCCGTCATGCGAGCACCCACCCGACCTCCCGCCGTCCACTACGCGCAGGGCCTGCTCATGGGCGGCGCCGACGTCATCCCGGGGGTCAGCGGCGGCACCGTCGCGCTGATCATCGGGATCTACGAGTCGTTGATCTCGTCGGTGCGGGCCGCCGCCTCGGCCCCGGTGCGGCTGCTCCGCGGCGACGTCCAGGGGACCCGCGAACGGCTCGCCGAGGTGCAGTGGGGACTCGTCCTGCCCCTCGCCGCCGGCATCGTCACCGCGCTGGGCGTGGGATCGTTCGTCCTGCCGTACCTCCTGGAGCGCTATCCCGCGCAGATGTCTGCCGCCTTCCTGGGGCTGGTCGCCGGCTCGCTGGCCGTGCCGTGGCGCCGCATCGACCGCGTCACCGCCGCGCACGCCGGGGTCGTGGCCCTCGCAGGGATCGCCGCGTTCGTCCTCGTCGGCCTGCCGCCGCAGACCGTCCCGAACCCCGGGCTGGGACAGGTGTTCGCTTCGGCCGCGGTGGCGATCTGCGCGATGATCCTGCCGGGGATCAGCGGGGCGTTCCTGCTCAAGGTCCTCGGCTTGTACGAGACCACGCTCGGGGCGCTGCGCAGCCTCGACGTCGGCTACCTCGTGGTCTTCGTGCTGGGCGCGGCGGTCGGGTTGGGCCTGTTCGCGAGACTGCTCGAGCACCTTCTCGACCGCCACCACGACATGACCATGGCCGCGCTCGTTGGGCTGATGGCCGGGTCGCTGCGGGCGCTGTGGCCATGGCTGGACGCCGACCGCGGGTTCCTCCCCCCGCCGGCCGACGCGGGCGCCGTCGCCGCGGTCGTCGCGCTGGCCGTGGCCGGGTTCGCGCTCGTGACGCTGCTCACGCGTGCCGGTGCCGCGACCGAGGATGCGGACCTCACGCCCGACCCGGACGGCTCCGCCGCCCGCGCAGCCACCACGCCGCGACCCCGAGGACGATGATGAGCAGGGCGCCGAGCACGACCGCCGAGTAGGTGCCAAGGAGCCGGGACACCTCCTGGTGGCGCTCCCCCACGGCCACGCCGGCGCCGATGAGGAGCGCGTTCCACATCCCGGAGCCCGCCGCGGTCAGCGTGGTGAACAGGCGCAGGGGCATCTCGGACGCGCCGGCGGGGATCGAGACGGCGCTGCGCAGGAGCGGACCATGCGGCCGAACAGGACGATCCGCCCGCCCTTGCGGTCGAACCACTCGTCGGCGCGGTCGAGGTCCCGCTCGGTCAGCCGGAACAGCGGATGCCAGCGCAGCACCATCGGCCGCCCGCCCCAGCGACCGACGGCGTAGAGCGCGAGCGCACCGACGGTCGACCCCGCCGTCGCCGCCAGCAGGGCCGTCGCGAAGCCCAGGTCGCCGAGCCCGACGAGGTAGCCGGCGAACGGCAGAACGCCCTCCGACGGGATCGGCGGGAACAGGTTCTCCACGAGCATCACCGCCGCCAGCCCGAGCGGGCCCCCGGTGCGCAGGACGCCGAGGGCCCAGTCGGCCAGGGTGGAGAACACGGTCCGCGGTCAGCGCCCGGTGGCGGACCACGCGACGGGGGACAGGCCGAGACGCTGCCCGAGGGCGGCGACGACCGCCTCCTCCTCGGGACCCAGCCGGCCGGCGCGCGCACGGGCGGCGACCTCGTAGGCGTGCTCCTGTGCCCTGGACAGGTCGACGTCGATCTGCAGGTCGCCGCAGAGGGTGAGCCACCGTTCGACCGTGGCCGCGTCCGCCGCGCCGAGCGACGCGCACGCAGCGACGGCGGCGTGTGTGACGGCGCGCGTGAGGGCGTCCTGCAGGGGCGTGAGGTCGAGTGCGTAACCCTGGGCCCGGGCGACGGCGATGATCTCCCGGACCGCCGCGAGGTCGGCGATGTCACCGCCGCCGGCCGGCAGCGCCTCGGCGACGCGCCGGTCGAGCTCTGCCGCCAGCGTCAGCTCCGCCGGCGCCCTCAGCTCGCGGGGCAGGTCGTAGCCCGCCTCGGTCAGCATCTCCAGGATGCGGCGGTGATCGTGGTAGAGCCGCGAGTACTGCTCGCCGAAACGCTCGGCGAGATCGCTGAACACCGCTCCGACGACCTCCTGCCGGCCGTCGGGGAGCAACTGCTCGATCCCGAACTCCTCGCCATGCACGAGGCGGCCGATCAACCGGAGCAGCCGGGCGACCGGAGCGGTCGGGAACGCCGTCCACAGCTGCTCGGCCGTCGCGGTGAAGTCTTCCTCCTCGGACAGCGGCGCGACGGCCCCGTGGAGATCCAGCCCGCCGAGATGGGTCGCGGCGACCGCGTAGTCGTGCGCGCGCCCGGTGGCGAGCGACGTGACCGTCATGTGGGCCGTCGACAGGGCGGCGTGTCCCCGCTGCTCACGCCGGTGGGTGCGCAGCCGGACGTGGTGGCCGGCGGTGTCGCCCTCGCTGCGCAGCGGGCGGACGAGCCCGACGAGCGCGAGATGCGCGGCGACCCGTGTCGGTCGGACGGCGGCAGGCTCGACCTGGGAACGCCAGACGTCGGCGCCCGTCCCCACACCCGCCTTGTTGCTGCGTGCGAGCGCGAGGACGTCGAGGACCTCCTCGTCGGGGGTCGCGACACCCGTCTCGGCGAGCAGTTCGAGGACCCGCAGCGCCGAGCGGAGCACATAGACCGTCTCGATCCCCGACACGTCCGCGAAGAACCAGCCGCAGCTCGTGTACATCACCATCGCGTGGCGCTGGGCCTCGAGCAGGCTCCACAGGTCCGTCTGCTGTTCGGCGCCGAGATCGCGAAGACCGTGCCGCTGCAGGAACCGCGCGGGGGTCACCGATCCCAGCCGCACGCCGATGTAGTCGTCTCGGGCCGCCCAGGGAGCCTTTAGCAGGTCCGCGCCGTGCAGCTCGAATGCCTCGATGGCCGCGTCCCGGACCGTGTCGAGCGCCCGCCGCAGCGGGGTGCGCCACTCCTGGTTCCAGGTCGGCAGCGAATCCGTGGCGCACCCGCAGTCCCGGTACCACCGGCCGACGCCGTGGGCGCAGCTCCACGCCGTGCCCTCCCCCCCGACGATCTCGAGCTCGTCGACCGGCGGGTGCTCGGCGAGGTAGGCCGCGTAGCTCGTGGGCCGCAGGTCGCGGGTCTCGGCAGCCTCGAACAGCGCGTACGCCAGCCCCAGCTCGCCGAAGTGGTGATGGTGCCCGAAGGTCTCGCCGTCGAGCGCCGCCGAGATCAGCCCGCCGTGGGAGGCGCCGGACGCGGCGACCCGTTCCAGGAGCACGGCGGTGTCCGCCATCGCCGGGTCGAACGCGAATCCCTGGGCGAGGCCGCCGTCGTAGAGGAAGACCGCCAGCGACCGGCCCGACCCGTCCGAGTGGGGATGGCGGTACGGGCGGCCGGTGTCGACCGACTCGCCGACGTCGTCCCAGTCGCCGCCGGAACGCCGGACGCGGGCCGCCTGCCGCGGCGCGAGCACCGTGAAGCCGACGCCGGCGTCGATGAGCGCGTCGATGGTCGCCCGGTCGGCCGCGGTCTCCGGCAGCCACATCCCCTCGGCCTCACGGCCGAATCGGTGGCGGAAGTCCGCGAGCCCCCAGAGGATCTGCGTCCGTCGGTCGCGGTCGTTCGCCAGCGGCAGGATCATGTGGTTGAACGCCTGGGCGAGCGCGTTGCCGTGTCCGGCGGACACCGTGCTGCGCCGGTCCCCGTCGATGATCCTGGCGTAGGCGTCGGGGTGCGCCTGCTCCATCCAGGCGAGCAGGGTGGGTCCGAAGTTGAACGACAGCCGCTCGTAGTTGTTCACGATGCGCTCGACGCGCCGTTGCCCGTCGAAGATCCGCGCCGTGCCGTTCGGCCGGTAGCACTCCCGGAGGATGCGTTCGTTCCAGTCCCGGTCCGGTGCCGCGGACGGCTCGGGGTCCAGGGCTCCGGTCCACGGGTTCAGTCGCTCGGGTTGGTAGAAGTGCGCGTGGAGGACGAACGGTCGCATGGCGCCCAAGTGTGCCTCAGCGCTCAGGATCCCATGACGGTCGCTGCGCGACCGCCACCACCGAAATCATGAGAATCGCCTCGGACGAGCCTCGGCGATTCACGTCTCAGGCACCGTCGTCGGCCCACAGCGCGGCCGAGCCGGCCGGCATGCGCACCTCGCCGCCGATGAGGTCCGGAGCAGCTCCGCCGCCCCCGTAGTGCGGCTCGTCGGTCGACAGGACCAGCCGCCAGCGGTCCCCGCCCTGGCCGACCTCGACCGTGCGCGGCTCTGCCGCGAGGTTCGCCACCAGCAGCACCGACGGCCCGGCGGGATCCCGGCGGACGAGCGCCAGCTCCTCGCCGGTGACCGCCAGCACGTCCACCAGGTCGCGCCGGCCGTTGGCCAGCGCCGGCTGGCGGCGCCGCGCGTGGAGCAGGTCCGCCCACAGGGCCCGGCGCGCCTCGCCATCGGGCGTGGTCGCCCGGGACCAGTCGAGCACGCTGCGGTCCCGGGTCGCGGGGTCCTGCGGATCGGGGACCGCCTCGCCCGTGAAGGCCGCGAAGGCGGCGAACTCCTCCCGCCGGCCGGTCCGCACGGCAGCGGCGAGCTCCGGCTCCGGGTGGGACGTGAAGTACTGGAACGGGGTCGTCTCCCCGTACTCCTCGCCCATGAACAGCATCGGCGTCGTGGGTGAGGCGCAGAGCAGCGCGATCGCGACCCGGACCAGGCCGGCGTCGACCAGGGACGTCAGCCGCTCGCCCGCGGCCCGGTTCCCGACCTGGTCGTGGTTCTGGATGCAGGTGACCAGCCGGTGCCCGGGGATGTCACCGAGGGGCGCCCCGACGGTCCGGTCCCGGTAGCGGGAGTAGCGCCCGTCGAACAGGAAGCCGCGCCGGTACGCCTCGGCGACGTCCGGCAGGCCCGCGTAGTCGACGTAGTAGCCCTCGCGCTCCCCGGTCACCGCGGTGTGGATCGCGTGGTGCAGGTCGTCCGCCCACTGGCCGTCCATGCCGGTGCCGCCGGCCTCGCGCGAACGGACGGTCTGGGGATCGCAGCGGTCCGACTCGGCGATGAGCTGCAGCGGCCGGCGCAGCCGGGTGGCCAGGGCCGCCACGGCGTCGGCCAGCTCGGCGAGGATGTGCACGGCCGAGATGTCGACGAGCCCGTGGACCGCGTCGAGGCGCAGGGTGTCGACGTGGAAGTCCTGCATCCACTGCAGCGCGTTCCCGATGATGAACGCGCGCACGGGGTCGCTGGCCGGTCCGTCGAGGTTGAGCGCGTCCCCCCACGGGGTCGCGTAGGCGTCGGTCAGGTACGGGCCGAAGTCGGGGAGGTAGTTCCCACTGGGCCCCAGATGGTTGTAGACGGCGTCGAGCACGACCGCCATGCCGGCGCCGTGGCAGGCGGCGACGAAGCGGGCGAACGCCTCCGGCCCGCCGTACGGCTCGTGCACGGCGTACCAGGCGACCCCGTCGTACCCCCAGCCGGAGGTGCCGTTGAAGGCGTTGACCGGCATGACCTCGAGGTGCGTGATCCCGAGTTGCGCCAGCGCACCGAGCTTCGCGATGGCGGCGTCGAAGGTGCCCTCCGGAGTGAACGTGCCGACGTGCAGCTCGTAGACGACCGCGCCGGCCAGCGGCGCCGCCCGCCACGAGACCTCCTTGCGCGACCAGTCGAACTCGGCGGGGTCGAGCAGCCGGGAGCGCCCGTGCACGCCGTCGGGCTGCCAGCGCGAGGCGGGGTCGGGCCGGGCCTGGCCGCCGTCGATACAGTAGGCGTAGTCGGCGCCGTGGCGCGCGGCGGTCGTCAGCCGGAACCAGCCTCCGTCGACCCGGTCCATCTCACGGCGCGAGCCGGCGAGGTCGAGGACCGCCTCCTTCGCATGCGGCGCCCAAAGGCGGAACGTGGCTGTCCCGTCGTCGTGGACGAGGGGACCGTGCGCGGATGGGGCGTTGATGGGGGCTCCTCTGGGATCGTGCCGGTCGCCGGTCGTTGCTGCCCGCGGGTCGCGGGCTGCTGGCCGGCGGCTCACTGGAGCGGGAAGGGCGGCTGCGCCCACCAGGGTGCCGCGTCGACGCGCACGTCCGTGACCCACTTCACCCACCAGAAGCCCCGCCGCCCTGCGGCGACGAGGCGGAGCGGGTAGCCGTGGCCGCGTGTGAGCGGCGCGCCGCCGACGGCGGTGGCCAGGACCAGCCTCGACAGGTCGCGGACCGGGAACCGGCGCGCGTAGCCGGTGGCGGAGGTGACGACGACGCTGCGGGCGTCGCCGACGTCCCCGATCAGACCGTCGAGTCGCACGCCGGTCCAGTCCTGCTCGGCGTACCAACCGCCGGTGCAGTCCAGCACCGCGCGGACGCGGTCGGCGTGCCGGGCGAGGTCGTCGAGGCTGAGGGTGCGCGCGCCCGACGCATCG
>JACCXR010000200.1 GCA_013696915.1 Euzebyaceae bacterium | reverse complement strand
ATGCGCTCCTCGATCCACCGATGACCGAGCGCCTGGTGAGCGCGCTCGGCCGGGTGGAGATCGAAGGCGGCATGCGCAGCGCCGAGCGGGCAGAGGTCGCCGCGCTGTTCGCGGCCGTGACGGTTGGACGCCCGGCCCCGCAGGAGTCCAGGACAGGATCGACACGATCCGGCTGACCTCACACCAGGGTGGTTCGAAGGGCGGCCGCCGCCGCCGCCGGCCGAGACGTCCGGACGCTCAAGAAGCTCCTGCGGTGGCCGAAGGTGTCTACAAGCCGTCCGGGTGGCCGCCGACCAGGCGCGGCCGGGGGCGACCAGCGGCTGACGCCGACCCGGCGGGAGGGAGGGAGAAGGCTGCAATCGGTCATGAGGGGGCACAACACCGGTCCGTTCCCGTACCCCCGGGCGTTGTTGGTCAGGGCGATGGCTCTGATGTGGACGGCGGGTGGCGCCATGGTGCTGGTGTGCACGGTGCTGCCCCATCCCCCCGGGATGGTCGTCGGCACGGTGGTCACGACGGGTGTGCTCGCGCTCGTGGTGGGTGCTGCTGCTTTCGCCGCGGGCGCGCGGTTCCCCTCCTGGGTCTTCCCCGCGACGTGCTTCGTCGGCACGTGGATGATCACGGTGACGGTCGTGGCGGGCGGCGGAGGGACGGCGTCGGTGTCGTTCAGCCTGCTGTACGTGTGGGTGGTCATCCACTCGCTGCTGTTCTTCTCCCGTCCGGTCGCCCTGTTCCAGTGCGCCGCGGCCGCCGCCGCGTACGGGGTCGCGCACCAGTGGCTCGGCACGCTCGGCGCCGTCGAGCCGCTGCTGCTCGCCGGGACCCTGGCCGTTGCGGCGGCGGTCGTGGCCGGCCTGGAGCACGCCCGTGACGCGGCGAGCGTGGATCCGCTGACGCGCACCTCCAACCGCCGCGGCTTGGATCACGTCCTCGAGCGCGAGATGGAGCGCGCCCGGACCGACGGCTGGCCGCTCACGGTCGGGATGCTCGACATCGACCACTTCAAGCAGGTCAACGACCGTCACGGCCACGAAGCCGGCGACCGTCTCCTGACCCAGGCGGTGGAGTGCTGGCAGGGCCGGCTGCGGCCCGGCGACTCGATCAGCCGGTTCGGTGGCGACGAGTTCGTCGTGGTGCTGCCCCGCACCACTCCGTCGGAGGGGCGGCAGATCATCGAGCGCCTGCGCGCCGACCTGCCGGGCGCGGTCACGTTCTCTGCCGGCGTGGCGGCATGGCTGCCCCACGACAGCATGTCGATGCTGCTCAGCCGGGTCGACGCCGTGCTCTACGAGGCGAAGCGGGGCGGGCGTGACCGCACGGTCGTCAACGGCGACGACGACAGCGCGGTGCGTGCTCTTTCCGCGGCCATCCGCGGCGGCGAGTTCGTCGTCTTCCACCAGCCGACCGTCAGCTTGCGGACCGGGCGCATCACCGGCTTCGAGGCGCTGGTCCGCTGGCAGCACCCGGAGCGCGGTCTGCTCCCGCCGTCGGAGTTCATCCCGCTGGCCGAGGACAGCGGTCTGATCGTCCAGCTCGGCGAGTTCGTGCTCGACCGGGCGTGCCGCGACGCCCGCGGATGGCTCGACAGGTTCCCGGACGAGCCCGCGAAGGTCTCGGTCAACGTGTCGGGCCGCCAGCTGGACGATCCCGGCTTCACCGACGCGGTCGCCTGCGCCCTGCGTGACAGCGGGCTGCCGGCCCGGCTGCTGACCATCGAGGTGACCGAGACGGTGCTGGCGGCCAGCCTGCCGTCGTGGGCCGAGCGGCTGTGGGACGTGCGCCGCCTCGGGGTGCAGCTGGCGATGGACGACTTCGGGACCGGCTACTCCTCCCTCAATCAGCTCCGGCGACTGCCGTTCGGCGTCATCAAGGTCGACCGCTCGTTCGTCGAGGACCTGCCCGACAGTCCGGAGGCCGCTGCCCTCGTCGATGCGATGGTCGGGATCGGGCGGGCGCTGGGGCTCGCGGTCGTCGCCGAGGGCGTGGAGACCGCCGAGCAGCTCGCCTACGTGCGCGGGGCTGGCTGTGACGAGGCGCAGGGCTTCCTGCTCGGCCGCCCTGCGCCCGCCGATGTGGCGGCCCGCCTGCTCGAACGGCAGTCGCTCCCGGCGGCCGCCCATGCACCGGGCGACCACTCCGGGGACCGCGCCGCGGCCCACGCCGGGTGAGCCCTCACCCTGGTCGCGGCTCCGCGTGGGCGTCGCGCATCCGCAGGATCTGAAGCGCGATCAGCAGGTTCAGCCGCACGTGCGGGTCGTCGGGGAAGGGGCCGACCAGGCGTTGGAGCTTGTCCAGCCGGTAGCGCAGCGTGTTGTAGTGGAAATGCAGCCGTCGGGCGCTCTCGGCGATGTTCAGGTTGGTGTCGAGCAGGACCTGCAGCGTCTCCCGCAGGTCGGCCGCCTCCGGGGTCGGCTCGGCGAGCGCCCCCAGCGCCTCGTCGGCGAACGCGCGGAGTTCGGCGGGATCGTCGACCAGGCTGAGCAGCCGGAAGGTCCCCAGGTCGTCGAAGTGCGCGACCCCCGGGCCGCCGCGGATGCGGCGGCCGATCCGCACCGCCTTGCGGGCCTGGCCGTACGCGGCCGCGATCTCCAGCGGGCCGCCGACCGTCCGGCTGACCCCGTAGGAGACCGCGCGGTCGGGCAGCGCCCCGACCGCCAGCGCGGCCGCGACGGCCCGCGCCGCCTCGCGGTCGTCCACGCCGTCCGCCGGCGCGGCGGTGATCACGACCACCTCGGAGCTGAAG
>JACCXR010000122.1 GCA_013696915.1 Euzebyaceae bacterium | reverse complement strand
GAGTCGATGAGCGCGTTCGTAGCGGCGAGGTAGCCGTCGACGGACGGCCGATCCTGCCAGGGCATCCCGGCGGTCCAGCGCCAGGCGCAGGCGAGGGTTCGCACGTACAGGTCGCAGCGTCCGTCTCCCGTCGGCGATCGCCGTGTCGGAGCAGCGCAGCCCACCAGTCCCCCGCCGCGCCCGCGACGCCGCGATCGGACCGGTGTCGATGCACGCCCCGCACGGCCCGGCGCACCGACACCAGCCAGCCGGCCCGCGACTGGTCCGCCCTGTCCGCTCGGCGAGCAGGCCGTCAGCGGCGGGAGACGCGGACCTCGGCGGAGGCCAGCGCCGAGTTCCCCGAGACATCCGTCGCCCGGTACGTGATCGTGTAGACCCGGCCGTCGCCGCGGGGCGAGCGCTCCGCGCGGAGGCGGAAGGTGCGCTCGTCGACGATCACGATGTCGCCGGACCGGTCGCCGCCGCGGGTGCCCGCGTCCGGCTCGCTCGACGTGACCGAGACGAGCTCGACGGTCGGGTCGGGGTCGGTGGCGTCCGTGGCGGTCACCGTGGCCCGCACCGTCACCAGCCTGTGGTTCGGCGGCCACAGCCGGTCCGGGGAGACGGCGACGGTGAGCTCGGGCGGCGTCGTGTCGGGGGTGGGCTCGACGAAGACCGCGGTCGTCCGCGCCGGGATCGCGAAGGTTCCGGTCGCGGGGTCGAAGGTCGCCGCCCGCGCGCGGGGGTCGATCGAGGACGCCTGCACCGGGTGCAGCGCCAGCGGGCGTCCGGCGGCGCCGTCCTGGGTGAACGTCACGGACTCGTCGCCGGCGTTGAGCAACACGACGATCCGCTCCAGCCCGGCGTCGAGGTCGGCGCCGGCCTCGTCGGACAGCGTCATCACGATCAGGCCCGGGATCTGCTCCGGCCCCACGTTGTCGAACGTCACCCGCTCGGCGACGTCCTCGGCGGTGCGCAGCCGGAACAGCGGCGAGCTCTGCCGGATGGCGAGCAGCTCGAGGAACCGGGCGACCGACCACTCGATGTCGGCCGGGGTCGGCTGCAACGCCGGGTCGGCGAGCAGCGGCTGCATGAACGGCCACTTCGACTCGTTGTCGGGCCTCGGCGGCAGGCCGACACCGAAGTTGTTCTCGGAGTAGGAGAAGTCGAGCCGGTTGAACCAGTCGCCGGAGTTGTAGCTGTTCCGGTCGAGCGACTTCGACCGCAGCATGTCGGTGCCGGCGTGGAGGAACGGCACGCCCTGCGCGAACGCCACCGTGCTCAAGGCGAGCTGCTGCATGCGGATGCGCTCCTCCATCGGCGTGCCCTGCGGCAGCTTGAAGGCGAGCGCGTCGTACAGCGTCTCGTTGTCGTGGGCGGAGACGTAGACGACGTTCTCCTGCGGGTCGTCGGTGTAGCCGGCCGGGGAGCCGTTGTAGTCCACCTCGGCGCCGGTGACGGTCGCCCCGGTGCGGTCGGTGAAGGTGTAGCCGCGGAGGTTTCCGGCCAGACCGACGCGGATCTGGTCCATGCCGTGCAGCAGCCGGTCGCGCTGCTCGGCGTCGCCGCCCTGCGGCGCGTCGTTGGGGTCGGTCCACAGGCCGCTGCCGAAGCCCTGCAGGCGCGGGTCCTCGTCGAAGGGGCCGCCGCCGCGGACGGCGTCGCGCAGCCGGTCGTTGAAGGTGCCGATGCCCGTGCCGGCCATGTTCGCCTGCGTGGCCTGGACGAAGCGGGCGTCGTCCGCGACCTCGCCGAAGTTCCAGCCCTCGCCGTAGACGTAGATCGCGGATCCGTCGACGCCGTCGTCCTCCACGGTGAGCGCGTCGAGCGCGGCCCGCACGGCGAGCATGTTGTCGCGGGAGTGGTGGCCCATGAGGTCGAAGCGGAAGCCGTCGACCTTGTACTCGCGGGCCCAGGTCACGACGGAGTCGACCATGAGCTTCTCCATCATCGCGTGCTCGGTCGCGGTGTTCTGGCAGCAGGTCGAGGTGGCGATCTCGCCGTCGGGCAGCAGCCGGTGGTAGTAGCCGGGGACGATCCGGTCGAGGACCGACTTCTCGTCCTGCCCCGCCGCGGCGGTGTGGTTGTAGACGACGTCCATCACGACCCGCAGCCCGCCGGTGTTGAGCGCCGCGACCATCTCGCGGAACTCCACGATGCGCGCCGGGCCGTCCGGGTCGGTCGCGTAGCTGCCCTCGGGCGTCGTGTAGTGGAGGGGGTCGTAGCCCCAGTTGAAGCCGTCGGCGTCGGCGACGGCCAGCACGCGCTCCTGCTGCTCGGGCGAGTCCGGCGGGAAGGCCGACAGGTCGCCCTCCGGCTCCTCCTGGCGCGAGCGGACCTCCTCGATCGTCGCGATGTCGAAGACGGGCAGCAGGTGCAGGTGGGTGAGCCCGGCGTCGGCGAGGCCGCGCAGGTGCCGCATGCCGTCCGACCCGGTGTCGGTGAACGCCCGGTAGGTGCCGCGGTGCGCCGCCGGGACCGTCTCGTCGGTGATCGAGAAGTCGCGGACGTGGAGCTCGTAGACGGAGATGTCCTCCGGCGCGGCGAGCGGGGGCTTGGCGACGGCGTCCCATCCGGCCGGCGCGAGCGCGGCGTCGTCGAGATCGACGATCTGGCTCCGCGCCGAGTTGGCGGACAGGCTCACCGAGTAGGGGTCGGTGACGAGGTTGTGCTCGACCCGGCCGGTCGAGGGCGCGTAGACCTCGACCTCGTAGAGGTAGTAGCGGCCCTTCCACGACTCGTCGCCGGTCATGGTCCAGACGCCGGTCGTGGGGTCGACCATCATCTGGACGGTCTCGGAGTAGCTGCGCGGCCGCGCGTCGTCGAACAGGTGCAGGGTCACCGACCGCGCGGTCGGCGCCCACAGGCGCAGGGTCGGCACGTCGCCGTCGAAGGTCGGGCCGAGGTCGGCGTCGTTGGCGTAGAGGTCGTCGAGGACGCCGGGGATCTGCACGCCGGTCGCGGCGAGGCCGCCCGGCCCGGTGGCGGACACCGCGAGCTGGCCCTTCAGCGCATCCGGCACGCGCGCGAGGTCCTCGGGACCGACGCGGAAGACGGCCGCACCGGCGAGGTGGGGGAACCGCGCCCGCAGCTCCTCGGAGAGCCCGGCCGGGTCGTGGGTCAGCGGGATCGCCTCGCCGCCGGCGAGGCAGCCGCCGAGGACGGCGAGCCCCCCGTCGGGCGCGGTGTGCAGGGCGTAGGCGGTCCCGGTGGCCACCTCGACGTCCCAGACGAGCGTGTCGGCGGACACCCAGTGGGCGCGCTCCGCGGTGAGGTCGGCATCGACGACGAGTCCTCCGCCGCCGGTCACCGGCAGCAGGTAGCCCTCGCGGCCGGCCAGGATCCAGACCTCGTGGGAGAAGGTGGCGAGGTCGAGGACCTGGTCGGCCGGCAGGTCTTTCTCGTCGCCCCGGTGGACGATGTACGCGAGCTCGGTCGCGCCGTCGACGAGCGGCACGCGGAAGCGCAGCCCGAAGTCGTCCTGCCCCTCCGGTTCAAGCGGCGCGGTCCACTCGGTCGGGTTCGCCGACCCGGCCCACGTGTGCAGTCCCCAGCCGTCGTAGTCGCCGTCGGGGCGTTGGTAGTGCAGGACCGCGAAGTCCTCGGCGGCGCCGCGGGAGGCGTACACCGCCTCGTCGCCCTGCTGCAGCCAGACGTCGGCGGTGTCGGCGGGGACGAAGCTGCGGTCGCCGCCGGGTTCGCGGGTGTCGGGCACCTCGTCGCCGCCCGGCCGGTGGACGATGAAGTTCACCGGCTGGGTCGCGTCGGCGATCGGCACCCGGTAGACGGCGCCGTAGTCGTCGACGCCGTCGCGCTGCCGGGGAGCGGTCCAGTCGGTCCCGGCGCCGGGCACGATCGCGTCGCCCCACAGGTGCAGGCCCCAGTCGTCGTAGTCCCCGGCGTCGCGCTGGTAGCGCACAGTAACGAAGCCCTCGGCGGCGGCCTGTGACGTGTAGATCGTGGGATCCCCCTCCCGCAGCCAGACCTCCGGCGTCGCGCGGGGGTCGAAGCCGCGGTCGGACTCGACGTCCTTGACCCCGTCGGGGTCGTGGACGATGAAGTTCACGACGGCGGCGGCGTCGGCGAGCCGCACCCACGCGAAGCGGCCGTAGTCGTCCTCGCCGTCGAACGGCTTCGTCTCGGGCCAGGTGGTGAACTCGTCCTCGGCGAGGTCGCCCCACAGGTGCAGGCCCCAGCCGTCGTAGTCCCCGTCGTCGCGCTGGTAGTGGATGATCGCGTGGTCGGGGCTCGCGGCGGGCCCCTCCCCGCCGCCGACGAGCGTCGCCGCCTCGTCGGAGTCGAGGTTACCGGAGCCGTCCCGGACGATCGCCTTGAACTCCACGCCGGTGCACGCGGCCAGGTCGGCGGTGTCGACGAAGACGCGGTACGGGGCGTTGTCGTCGGTGCCGAGAACGGTCCACCCGGCGTCGTCGCCGGCGCGGACGGCGAACGTGACCTCGGCGAACTCTTCACGGTCGAGGGTGGCCGCGATCTCGGCGCGACCGGAGATCGCCTCGGGGACGGTCAGCGTGACCGCCGGCGCGGCGGGGCTCGCCGCGAGCGGCGCGTCGGCGCGGTAGACGACCGCCGACAGCGGCGGGACGGTCAAGGCCAAGCCCGCGCCGTCGTCGGTCGTCAGCGCCGGCAGCCCCGGCGGGTAGACCCCCGAGAAGCCGGCGCCGGCCGAGTACGTCGGGACGGAGACGGTCTGCGCCGCCTCGGCGTTGTTCAGCGCCACGACGTACTCGACCTGCTCGTCGCGGTCGATGCGCGAGAACGCGTAGACGCCCGCGGCGTCGCCCGACAGGCGGTGGATCTGCGCACCGCTGCGCAGGGCGGGATGCGCGGCGGTGACCGCGGCGAGGTCGGCCAGGGCCGAGTAGAGCGGGTGGGCCTGGTCGAAGTTGTCGTCGGCCGTCGTCGCGTCCGTGCCGATGAGGTCGTTGTCGTTGTAGCCGGCCACCTGGCTGGCGAACATGTCCTCGCGGGCGTCCTTGTCACCGCCGTCGCCAGTGAAGCCCTGCTCGTCGCCGGAGTAGACGACCGGCATGCCGCGGGTGAAGTACATGAGCTCGTGGGCCAGGCGGGACCGGGCGACGAGCTCGGCGTCGTCCGCGCCGGCGTTGTCGCGGGTGAGGAAGTGGCCGATGCGGCCCATGTCGTGGTTGCCGAGGAACGTCGGCAGGCTGTAGGCGTTCGAGTCGGCGTCGATGTAGAGGTCGTCGGCGGCGAAGAAGTCCCGCAGCGCGTCGGTGGCGCTCGACGACGACGCGAAGCCGCTCGCGCGGCTCTGGAACCCGAAGTCCAGCACGGCCGGGAGCCGGCCGGCCGTCGTGTAGGTGGACATGAAGGCGGGGTCGGAGTCGAAGACCTCGCCGAAGAGGAAGAAGTCGTCGTTCCCCTCGGCGGCGGCGTGGGCGAGGATCTCAGGCCCGAACTGCTGCCAGAACTCCAGGTTGACGTGCTTCACGGTGTCGACGCGCAGCCCGTCGATGTCGAACTCGCTGATCCAGAACTTGTGGATGTCGACCATCCCCCGCACGACCTCGGGGCGTTCGGTGAACAGGTCGTCCAGCCCGAAGAAGTCGCCGTACAGGGCGCTCTCGCCGGCGAAGGTCGAGTTGCCGCGGTTGTGGTACATCGTCGGGTCGTTCAGCCACTCCGGCACCTTGACGTCGGCGTCGGTGGGCGTCCGGAAGACCGGCGTGTACGGGAAGCTCGTCGTCGCGTCGAGCGGCGGGAAGTCGCCGGTGCCGGCGTGGTCGCGGTCGTCGAACGGGTCGCCGTCGGCGTCGCGGTACGGCTCGGCGGTCTTGCTGACGTAGTCGTAGACACCTTCGGCGTAGTCGATAACGTCGGCGGTGTGGTTGGTGATGACGTCGAAGAACACCTTGATCCCGCGGGCGTGCGCGCCGTCGACCAAGGCCCGCAGTTCGTCGTTCGTGCCGAAGTGGGGGTCGACGCGCGTGAAGTCGGTGACCCAGTAGCCGTGGTAGCCGGCCGAGACGTCGTCGCCGCTGCCCTGGACCGGCCGGTTCGCGAAGATCGGCGCCATCCACAGCGCCGTGACCCCGAGCCCCTCGATGTAGTCGAGCTTGTCGAGCAGGCCGGCGAGGTCGCCGCCGTGGTAGAAGCCCTTGTCGGTCGGGTCGAAGCCGTGGTCGAGCGGGCCTCCGGGGATGCCGCCGGTGTCGTTGGCGGGGTCGGAGTTCGCGAACCGGTCCGGCAGGACGAAGTAGAAGACTTCCTCGGTCAGGTCCTCCCGCAGGCTCGGGCGCACGAGATCCTCGTCGCTCTGTTCCGGTGGCGCTGCGGGATTGGCCACGCCGGCAGCTGAGGTGGCGACCGCGACGCCGGCGGCCGGCCCGGCCGGCGCCAGCGTCAGCAGGAGGGCACAGGCGAGCAGGGCCCGCAGCAGGCGGCGACGGGCGGCGGCGGGCATGGGCGGCTTCTCCCTCGCTGGGCGTGCGGGCGGCGCAGCGAACCTAACAGCAACGCCTCTTGCGCAGAACCCCCATTCCGCCGGGCTGCGGGGGCCGCGCCCCGCCGCCGGGCGCACCGCCGGGCCGGTCAGGAGCCGACCTTCGGGAATCGGGCCGCTGTGTCCTTCCTTCGCTGGCGGAGCGTGTGAACGTCGGGTCGAGGGCCCAGCAGGCCCCCGTTGGCCCGATCGTCGCCGTCACGGTGCCTGAAGCGTCAGCGCCCGCACTCCTTCCGCACCGGTAAGGTGCTTACTTCTTCTTGCTCGTCAGCGTGACCTCGGTGCTGGCGGCGGAGACATTGCCGGCGGCGTCAAACGCCTGCACATAATAGGTGTACCGAGTACTCGGCTTCACAGTACCGTCGCTGTAAGTGGTGATGGTGACGGTGGCAATCCTTGAGTTGTTGCGGTACACGTGGTAGCCGGCCACCCCTACATTGTCCGTTGAGGCAGCCCAGCTCAGGTCGATCTGGCGTGCGCCGCTGGCATTGGCGGTCAGGTTGCTAGGAGCGGAAGGCGCAGTAGTGTCGGCGGTACGCGGGTTGAAGTAAGAATCTTGGCCCATGGTCCTGAAAGCGCCCAGCGACGAAGGCGTGGTGTCGATCCACCATTGGTAAGCGGTGTCGCTGTGGTAGTAGCTGACGAGCTTAAGTTCCGGCCAGGACCTGAAGGTGGCAGCCGCGTCCTGGATCCACTGAGCCTTGCGGCCCGGGGTATCGGCGTCTTCCTCCGACCCCCACTCGGCGAGCGCCAATGGCTTGCCTCTGGCTTTGCCCCAGGTGTAGAAGTCCTGAGCAGCGGTCTGCAGGGATCGCCAGTTGCCGTCCCTGGTCCACCAGTTATAGGGGTCGGTGCCGATCCAGTCGATGTAGCCGTCGCCGGCATAGAAGTCGCCCGCACCCGGCGAGGCCGTTGACTTGTAGGTGGAAGGCACCAGAATCATCATCCAGGAGACGTTCTCGGCGCCCCGCTCCCGGAACCTCGTGACGATGTGGCGCCAGGCAGCCTGGTACTCCGAGGGCGTGCCGTAGTCGCCGCCCTTGGCGACCGTGGCCCTTTCGGGTTCATGGTGGAACGACATGATGACGGGGCTGGCGAAGTCCCTGAGCTGGTCCGCCTGGGAGTCGATCCAAGCATCGTGGTCGCCGTTTGCAATGCTGGCCCACGTGGTGGTTGAGCCGTCGCGCTTCCTGGCGTTCCAGCTGATCAGGGCATAACGGCCCTCACCGGTGGTCCACTTGAGGTAGTCGCTCACAAGCGTGTCGTTCCAGCGGAAAAACACACGGTCTACGTCGAATCGGCGGCCGATCTGTGCTTCCATGTCGATCGTGGCTTGCTGGCGCGCGGCCAGGGTGGTGCCGCTGCGCGGTTTGAGGTAGGCGCCGAAATAGGCGCCTGTTGCTGGAACCGGGACAGTCGAGGAGCTACCGGAGTCACTGGCCACTGTCTCCGCCGTAGCGGCGGCCGTTGTGGGTGTCAGTAAGTCGCTGCCGAAAAGCGTTGAGAACACCGCCATGACCGCCACCGCCGCTCTCGGATACTTCTCTTGCAGTCGGAGCATTGAGATCTGTCCTCGCTTTCCCAGGATTCGTCACTCGCCTGATCCGGGCTCAGGCGCCCCCCGCCGAGCCTGCTGCTCGGTCGTGCTCACTCATGCCGGCTTGCCTCTTGATCAGCGGCCGGTCGGCGACTGAGCGACCGGGCGTTCCGATCAGTTCGGCGCCCCCTCGGCGCCCCCTCGGGCCGTACCGTACCGCGTCGGGATCGAATGGGCTAACCGGTGAGTCGTTCGCAGCCGGGCCGCCACCCCCGGGCCGGTCCCAGCCGGGATCGCCGCATGAGCCCTGATAGCGGCTGGTGTCGTCCGCCACGCTGTTCCTGCGCTGGCGGTCATCGAGGACCTTACCCAAATCGGGCGCCCGGGGGAAGACCCCGGCACAGAACTAGCGGAACGGCTTTGTCGAACGAGCGTTAAGGTCATGCGGGCCCGTCACCCCGGCTCCAAGGAACCTCCGGGCGTCGCGACGGACAGCCCAGCGTCGCGGGCCGCGGCACGAAGGCGCTCGTCATAGACGACGACGGTGCGCAGCTCGCGGCCCAAGCGCAGGGCCGTCGCCAGGTGGATGCGTCGAGGCTGCGGAGCTGCGGCGGGGGCTGCGACCCGGCGCGGTCGAGCACGGCCGACCCGACGCGGACGAGGTCGAGCCGGCGCAGCAGTCGCGTGACCTCCGCGGCGGTCTCCTGCGCCTGCTCACGGGTCACGTCGGCGCGCCCAGCGAAGCGCAGGGCGGCGCGGCGCAGTTCGGTGCGAACCAGCGCGCCGGCGATCATCCGCTCACCCTCGCGCCCGGCCAGGAACGCACGCAGCGCAGGAGTCTCCGGCTATCACCGCCAACCTGGCGGACGCGCCCGGTGGCTCAGGCCGCAGAACGACGTAGCAGCTGGTGGGCGCGGTCCTCTGCCGGGTCCCTGGAAGCGCGGAGAAACGGACCCAATGCTCGTCAATGCCTACTATACGGGCGACCGCCGGTGCCGCGTCTGCGCCATCCCCGGGCACAAGTGGCAGCAGGGAGGGAAGCTTCCGGCAGCCTGGTAGCTGCCGTCCAGACGTAGCCATCCACATCGAGCTTGAACAGGTCGACCGCAGCGGACGCACACCAGTCGGCAGGAGCGGGAACC
>JACCXR010000104.1 GCA_013696915.1 Euzebyaceae bacterium | reverse complement strand
ATCGCGCGGACCTTCCAGAACATCCGGCTGTTCCAGGGCATGACGGCGATCGAGAACGTCGTCGTCGGGGCCGACGTGCACGCGAAGTCGATGGTGCTCGGGGCGATCTTCCGCCCACCGCGGACCGTTCGCGAGATGCGCGAGGCCGTGGACGCCGCCAGGGAGCAGCTCGACTTCGTCGGGATCGGCCGCTACGAGTCGGAGTTGTCCCGCAACCTCGCCTACGGTGACCAGCGGCGCCTGGAGATCGCCCGCGCGCTGGCCACCAAGCCGACCCTGATCTTCCTGGACGAGCCCGCCGCGGGGATGAACCCCTCCGAGAAGGGCGCGCTGAACGGCCTCATCCAGAAGGTCCGCGACAGCGGGGTGACGGTCGTGCTCATCGAACACGACATGAAGGTGGTCATGCGGATCTCGGACCGCGTCTCGGTGCTCGACTACGGCAAGAAGATCGCCGAGGGGGCCCCGCGGGACGTGCAGAAGGACCCGAAGGTGATCGAGGCGTACCTCGGAGCGGAGGCCGCCCACCATGGCGCTGCTTGAGGTCGAGTCCATCCACGTCTACTACGGCAACATCGAAGCGGTGAAGGGCGTCAGCTTCACGGTCGAGGAGGGCGAGATCGTCACGCTGATCGGCGGCAACGGCGCCGGCAAGACGACGACGATGCGCACGATCTCCGGCGTCAAGGCGCCCAAGGGCGGCCGCATCCGCTTCGACGGCGCTCCGATCGGCGGCATGCCGTCGCACGAGATCGTCGGTCTGGGCATTTCCCAGAGCCCGGAGGGGCGGCGGATCTTCCCGCGGATGACCGTGTTCGAGAACCTCGAGATGGGCACCTACGGACGGCGTGCCGGCAAGGACAAGGGCAGGGGCGTCAAGCAGGACATCGACCGGGTGTTCGAGCTCTTCCCGCGGCTGCACGAACGCCGCAAGCAGTACGGCGGGACCCTGTCCGGCGGCGAACAGCAGATGCTCGCGATGGGGCGCGCGTTGATGGCCCGACCTCGCCTGCTCCTGCTCGACGAACCCTCCCTCGGCCTCGCGCCCAAGCTGATCGAGACGATCTTCCAGATCGTCACCGAGATCAACGAGCAGGGCACCACGGTGCTGATGGTCGAGCAGAACGCGTTCGGCGCGCTCAAGCTCGCGCACCGCGGCTACGTGCTGGAATCCGGCGAGATCGTCCTTTCCGACGACGCCGACAAACTGCTGGTCAACCCCGAGGTGCGCAAGGCCTACCTCGGCGAAGAGTGAATGCCCGTTCCACGAAGGGATCCACCATGACGTTCCGCCTGCGCGGACTGCTCGCGCTGCCCGCCGTCCTCGCCGTGCTGCTGGCCGGCTGCGGGAACGGCAGCGGTGACTCGACCGCGCCCGAGTCGCCCGCCGCCGACGAGACCGGCGCGACCGGGGAGACGGGGGAGACCGACGCGACCGGCGAGACCGAGGCGAGCGGCACGCCGGATGCGACCGGGGAGACCGGGGAGACCGGCGCGGCGGTCGACACCGTCGCAGAGGGCACGCTCACCGTCTGCTCGGACATCCCGTACGCGCCGTTCGAGTTCGAGGAGGGCGGCGCGCTCACCGGGTTCGACATCGAGCTGATGCGCGGCATGGCCGAGCAGCTCGGTCTGGAAGCGGAGTTCGTCGACACCGACTTCGACGGCATCATCCCCTCCCTGCTCGCCGGCGGCTGCGACGCGATCGCCTCGGCGATGACCATCACCGACGAGCGCGCCGAGCAGGTCGACTTCAGCGAGCCGTACTTCGACGCCGACCAGTCGCTGCTCGTCAGCGCCGACGACGAGGAGACCTACGCCACCCTCGACGCCCTCGAGGGCGCGATCATCGGCGTGCAGGCCAGCACGACCGGCGAGGCGTACGCCACCGAGAACACCCCGGAGGGGGCGACGATCCAGTCCTTCCCCGACGCCGACTCGCTGTTCCTCGCCCTCGAGGGCGGCCAGATCGACGCGATCCTGCAGGACCTGCCGGTGAACGGCTACCGGGCGACGCAGGACGACTCCGTCGTCGTCACGGAGACCTTCGAGACGGGCGAGCAGTACGGCTTCGCGATGGCGAAGGACTCCCCGCTGGTGGAGCCGGTGAACGAGGCGCTGGCGGCGCTGCGCGAGGACGGCACCTACGACGAGCAGTACGAGACCTGGTTCGGGGTCGCGCCCGAGTAGCCGGGGGAGGTCGCCGCGCAGGAGGGAGCCGCGCAGGAGGGAGCGAAGGGCGGGAGCGCGTGGACGCACTGATCGAGAACTTCTTCAACCTGCGCACGATGCTCGACATGCTTCCCGGCCTCATCCGGGAAGGGATCCGCAACACGATCTTCCTCACCGTCGCGGGGTTCTCGCTCGGCCTGGTCCTCGGCCTGGTGTTCGCGCTGCTGCGGCTGTCCACCGCCCGGCCGCTGCGCTGGCTGGCCGGCACGTACATCGAGCTGTTCCGCGGTTTGCCGCTGCTGCTGACGATCGTCTTCATCGGCACGGCGCTGCCGATCGCGCTGCGGTTCCGGTGGCCGAACTTCTTCCTCCCGGGCGTCCTCGCGCTCGGCATCGTCGCCGGCGCCTACATCGCCGAGACGATCCGGGCAGGCATCCAGGCGGTGCCGCGCGGGCAGATGGAGGCGGCCCGCAGCCTCGGCATGCCGCACCGGCTGGCCATGCGCACGATCGTGCTGCCGCAGGCGTTCCGCATCATCGTGCCGCCGCTCACGAACGAGCTCGTGCTGCTCATCAAGGACACGTCGCTGCTCGCCATCCTCGGCACGTCCATCGGGCAGCGGGAGATCCTGAAGTACAGCCGCGACGTCCTGGGCCGCACGCTCGACCCGAGCGCGCTCGTCGCCGCGGGCCTGGCCTACCTGGCGCTCACCGTCCCGATGACCCGGCTCGTCGCCGTCCTCGAGCGGCGCAACCGGCGGTCCCGCTGATCGGAGCAGACATGGCCACCCCGGTGATCGAGGTCCGCGACCTCCACAAGTACTTCGGCGAGCTCGAGGTCCTGAAGGGCATCGACCTGCGGGTCGACGAGCAGGAGGTCATCTGCGTCGTCGGGCCGTCCGGGTCCGGCAAGTCCACGCTGCTGCGCTGCGTGAACCGTCTGGAAGAGCCCACGAGCGGCCAGATCTTCATCGAGGGCGACGACATCACCGCGAAGGGGTGCAACATCGACCGCGTGCGCCAGCGCGTGGGGATGGTGTTCCAGCAGTTCAACCTCTTCCCGCACATGAGCGTGCTCGACAACATCACGATCGCCCTGCGCAAGGTCAAGCGCCTCAAGGGGAAGGCGGCGACCGAGATCGCGCGGGAGCGGCTCGACAAGGTCGGGTTGGCCGACAAGGCAGACGCCTACCCGATCCAGCTGTCGGGCGGCCAGCAGCAGCGCGTGGCGATCGCCCGCGCGCTGGCCATGGACCCGGACGTCATGCTCTTCGACGAGCCGACGAGCGCGCTGGACCCGGAACTGGTCGGCGACGTCCTCGCCGTCATGCAGCGGCTCGCCGAGGAGGGCATGACCATGATGGTCGTGACCCACGAGATGGGCTTCGCCCGCGAGGTGGGGACCCGGATGATGTTCATGGACTTCGGCGTCGTGCAGGAGGAGGGGCCGCCCGCCCAGCTGCTCGACCACCCGGCGAGCGAGCGGGCGAAGGAGTTCTTCTCGCGCGTCCTCTAGCAGGTCCGCAGGTCACCGCGCCGGCTCGGCAGCAGGTCCGCAGGGTCAGCGCCCCGGCCGGAGCCATTCGGCGAGCCGCGCGAAGCCTTCGTCGAGGCTGACCCGGGGGACGTAGCCGAGGTCGCGACGGGCGGCGGTGAGGTCGAACCAGTGCGCGGTCGCGAGCTGGCGGGCGAGGAAACGGCTGACCGGCGGGTCGTCGGTGCGGCGGGCGACGCGCCACGCGACCTCGGCGACCGCCCCGGCGGCGTACGCGGCGGCGAACGGGACCGTCCGGTGCTCCTCGGGGAGTCCGGCGGCCCGCAGGATGGCGTTCACGAGGTCGGCGACCGGCCGGGGCTCGCCGTTGGACACGAAGTAGGCGCGGCCGGCCGGGGCGCCGTCGCCGGCGAGCCGGTCGGCGGCGAGCAGGTGGGCCTCGGCGGCGTTGTCGACGTACGTCGAGTCGACGAGTGCCCGGCCGTCCCCGACGAAGCGCAGCCGACCCGCCCTGGCGCGGGCGAGCAGCCGGGGGACGAGGTGGGTGTCGCCGGGGCCCCAGACGAGGTGGGGGCGCAGCGCGGTGGTTGCGAGGGCGGGCCCGTCGGCGGCCAGCACCACCCGCTCGGCCGCGGCCTTCGTGGCGGGGTAGGCGGCGAGGTGGCGGGTGGCGTAGGGCGCGGACTCGTCGGCGCCGCGGAGGTCGTCGCCGCGGTGGACCACCGACGGGCTGCTCGTGAAGACCAGCCGGCCGACCCCGTGGCGCCGGCACGCGGCGACCACGTGGACGGTGCCGTCGACGTTCGCGGCGCGGTAGGCCGACGGGGCGCCGCCGACCCCGGCCCGGGCGGCGACGTGGAACACGACGTCGCAGCCCGCGACGGCCCGCCCGACCGCGTCGGCGTCGGCGAGGTCGCCACGGAGGACCTCGACGCCCGCTGCCGCGAGCGCCGGGTACGCCCCCCGGGCGAAGCTGCGGACGGCCCAGCCGCGATCGAGCAGCCGGCGCACGATCGCACCGCCCAGGAACCCGCCCCCGCCGGAGACCAGTGCCCTCATGGCCTGCGGTCCGCGCGCCGGCGCGGCGCGGGCGGTTGGCCGGCGTGGGGGGACGCGTCGAGCGTCCGCGCCGCCCAGCCCGCCAGCGCCTCGTAGCCGACCTTGGCGTTGTGGCGGATGTCCACCGGGAAGCGGGGGTGGTACAGGACGGTCTGGATCGGGCGGGTGTGCGGATGGGCTCCGCCGAGCGCCAGCAGCTCGCCGGTGAGCGCGGGGCCCGGCCGGGCGCCGTCCTGGAGTTCGACGCACAGGACGGGTCGCTGCGCTCGGCGCGGCCCGACGCCGACGAGGGCGGCACGCGCGACCGCGGGATGCACGGCGAAGACCTCCTCGCAGGGCAGCGGGTAGAGGATCTCGTCGCCGGTGAGCACCCGGTGGGCCACCCGGCCGCAGAACCACAGCCGTCCCCGGTCGTCCAGCCATCCGAGGTCGCCCATGCGGTGCGCGCGTCGCCCGTCCCAGTCGGCCTTCGCCAGCGCCGTCGCCTCCGGGCGCCCCCGGTACGCCTCGGTCACGACGTCGCCGCGGACGACGATCTCGCCGATCTCCCCGTCCGGCAGGGGATCGGGCACGACCGTCCACGGGCGGTCCTCGACCGGCGCGATCCTGATGTCCACGCCCGGGGCGGGGCGTCCGACGCAGACGCCGCGCCGCGGGCGCGGGGGCAGGGCCAGCAGCTCGTCCGACCCGATCGAGCTGACCGGCAGCGCCTCGGTCGCCCCGTAGGGGGTCGCGACCCGCCCCGCGTCGGCGAGCATGCCGACGACGTCGCGGATCACCGGTTCGGGCACGGGTGCGCCGGCCGAGACGACCGTGCGCAGGGCCGGCAGCCGCGCCCCCGTCGCTGCGGCGTACCGCCCGACCGTGTCCAGCAGCGCCGGCGAGCCGAACATGACCGTGGCGTCGAAGAGCGCGGCGGCCTCGAGGACGGCGCGGGGGTCGACCGCGGCCGGGCGGGTCGGGTCCATTCGGGGGACGACCGTCGTCAGGCCGAGGGCGGGCCCGAACAGGGCGAAGGGCGGGAAGGTCGCCAGGCTCACGTCGCCGGCGCGCAGGTCGTAGAGGGCGCGCAGAGACTCCACCTGCGCCGCGAAGTGCGGATGCCGGTACTCGACCCCCTTCGGCGGCCCGGTGCTGCCGCTGGTGTAGAGGATCGCCGCCGTCTCGCCGTCCCGGCGGGGCGCCGCCCGCCACGCGCGGCGGCTTCTCCCCAGGCGCTCCAGGCGCCGAACCACCAGCCGCCGCGCCGCGGGCGCCCAGCGCAGAACGGCGCGCGCGAGGTGCGCCCTGGGGGACCCCAGGAACGCCGACGGCTCGGCTTCGGCGAGGCAGCGTCCCAGCCGCGCCACGCCGATCCCCGGATCGATCAGCACCGGCACGGCACCCGCCTTGAGCAGCCCGAAGCTCGCGACGAAGAACTCCTCGCCGGGAGGCAGGAGCAGGGCCACCCGGGCACCGCCGCCGGCGCCGACGGCGTCCAGCCCGGCCGCCAGGGCGTCGCTGCGACGGTCCAGCTGCCGGAACGTCATGGCCCGGAACCCGGCGGCGCCGCGCGCACCCAGGGGGCTGCGGACCGGGAGGAGCGTCGCCGCGACGTGCGGCCGGTCGCGGGCCGCCTCCGCGAGGCCGGCGAGGATCCCGGTCATG
The DNA here is from genome assembly GCA_013696915.1 of Euzebyaceae bacterium. Lineage (GTDB taxonomy): Bacteria > Actinomycetota > Nitriliruptoria > Euzebyales > Egibacteraceae > JACCXR01. The sequence continues at coordinate 10,515 of JACCXR010000104.1, read as the reverse complement.
GCCGGGCCAGGAACGCCTCGATCAGCGGGACGACGACGTCCGGGGCGTCCTCCAGCACGTAGTGGCCGGCGTCGAGGCGGTGCACCTCGGCGGCGGGCAGGCGGCGCTCCCACTGGGTGAGGTAGTCCAGGTCGAACACCGGGTCACGCACGCCCCAGCAGATCAGCGTCGGGACGGCGGCGAGACGGCCGAGACGCTCCCCGGTGGCGGCCACCAGGTCGTGGGACCGGTCCGAGGTCCTGACGGGGATGTCGTCGAGGAAGGCCTGGATGCCGACCCGGCGCCGCCATGACCGGTAGGGCGCCAGGTAGCCGCGGCGGACGGCGGGCGGCATGCGACGCCGGCGCACGCCGAGGACGGTCGCCCCGACCGCGAAGGCGTTCAGGCCCCGGACCAGCAACTGTCCGACCACCGGGGCCCGCGCGAGCCGCAGCGCCGCGGGCAGCCGCTTGCCGGCGGGCAGGGGGAACGCGGCGGTGTTGAGCAGGACCATGCGGGCCACGCGGTCGGGGTGCTCGACAGCCCAGGCGAGGCCGATCATCCCGCCCCAGTCGTGGACCACCAGCGTGAGCGGCTCCGCGAGGTCGAGGTGCTCGACGAGACGGTCGAGGTCGGCGACCCGGCGGGCGAGGTCGTAGGGGTAGCGCGACCGCGGCGGGGCGTCGGAGCGACCCATGCCGATGTGGTCCGGGGCGATCACGCGGTGGCTGGACCGCAGGCGCGCGACCAGCGAGCGGTACATGTAGGACCAGCTCGGGTTGCCGTGCAGCATCAGGACCGGGGGACCGGAGCCTTCGTCGACGTAGGCGTAGGCGATCCCGTCGAGGTCGAGGGTGGCGACGCCTACCACCGCAGGTCGGCGACGGCGCCGTTCAGCCCGCTGCCCACCCCCATCATCGCGACGCGGTCCCCCGGCGCGATGCGGCCTGCCTCGGCCTCCTTCGACAGCGTGATGACCATGCCGGCCGGGCCGATGTTGCCGAATCGGGGGAACAGCAGAGGGACCTTGTCGGGGTCGAGTCCCAGGACGTCGATCACCTGGCGCGAGTGGACGCGGCTGACCTGGTGGATCGCGTAGAGCGCGACGGTGTCGTCGGTGAGGTCGAAGGCGTCCGCCGCCTCCTTGTACGTCTCGCGCGCGAGGGCGATGCCGGCGCTCAGCAGCCGGTGGGTTTCGGTGCGCATGTCGTCCATCTGGCCGCGGCACAGGGCGTGGTGCTCGGTCGCGGCCCGGCTGACGAACCCCCGCAGCGCGTGGCCGTCCCCGACGAGGTCCGCACGCGACAGCAGCATCGCCGCCGCCCCGGAGCCGAGCGTCAGCGTGGCGAACGACTCGTGGAAGGTCTGCTTGTCGCAGGCGGGATCGGCGAGCCGCGCAACGGTCGCCTCGGTGATGAACCGGCTGCCCTCCCCGTCGACGACCAGGCCGTGCTCGATGTCGCCACGCTCGATCATCCCCGCCACCAGCGCCATCCCGTTGAGGAAGCCGAGGCACGCGTTGCCGACGTCGAAGTTGATCGCCTCGGGGGACAGGCCGAGCTCGGCGTGGACGATGCAGGCGGTCGACGGTTCGACGAAGTCCCTGTCGACCGAGGTGTTGATCAGCGCGCCGACCTCGGCCCGGTCGACCGTGCTCCGCGCGAGGAGCCGTTCGGCGGCCCGGCTGGCGACGGCGCTGGGGGTCGCGCCGGCCTCCCAGAAGCGCCGCTCACCGATGCCCGACAGCGCCTCGAGGGTGCCGGAGGCGAGGCCGAGGCGGATCATCGTCCCCTCGAGCTCGGCCTCGAGGGCGGCCGACGGCACCCGGATGGGCGCATCGACGTGCTCGACCCCGCTCACGACGACGTTCTGGTAGCGCTGGACTGGTCTCGGCACGGCGTTCTCCGCGGTTTGATTGTGGGCCCGGCCGAGACCGGGAGGGGTTGCTCCGAGCGGACCGAATGCCCCCGAACAGTAGCTTGACTTCCCGCGGACCGTCCCCGTCACGCGCGGACCCGTGGGCGTCCCTGCCGACTAGGATCGTCGTCCCTGCACAGAGAAGGATCTCCGGCTGCCCGCCTCCGACCGCCCCGTCCTGGCTCTGCTCGACGGTTACAGCCTGGCCTACCGCGCCTTCTACGCCCTGCCCGACGACCTGCGCACGACGACCGGCCAGGTCACGAACGCCGTGTACGGCTTCACGAGCATGCTCATCAAGCTGCTCGCGGAGCACCGCCCGGCGGGCGTCGCCGTCGCCTTCGACCGCGGCCGCCCCCCGGAGCGGCTGGCCCTGCTGCCGACCTACAAGGCCAACCGGGCCGCCAGTCCCGACGAGTTCCGCTCGCAGCTGCCGCTGATCGACGAGATCCTGACCGCGCTGGCCATCCCGCAGGTGTTCCTCGACGCGTGCGAGGCCGACGACCTGATCGCGACGTACACCGTGCTCGCGCGCGAGGACGGGTGGGACACCCTGGTCGTGACCGGCGACCGCGACGCCTTCCAGCTCATCGACGAGCACACGACCGTGCTCTACACGCGCCGCGGGATCAGCGACACGGTGCTGATGGACCGCGCCGCCGTGCAGGCGAAGTACGGGGTCGGGCCCGACCGCTACGCGATGCTCGCGGCGCTCCGCGGCGACCCCTCGGACAACATCCCTGGCGTTCCCGGCGTCGGGGACAAGACCGCCGCGAAGCTGCTGAACGACTTCGGCGATCTCGAGGGCGTCTTCGCCAACCTCGACAGGATCTCCGGACGCAAGCTCCCGGCCATGCTCGCCGAGCACCGTCAGGCCGTCCTCGACGGCTACGCCGTGGCGACGCTCCGCCGCGACCTCGAGGTCCCCCTGCCCGTCGGGGCCCTCCGCATGGGCGACGTGGATCCCGAGGCCGTCCGCCGGCTCTTCGCGACGCTGGAGTTCCGGTCACTGTGGGACCGCCTGTCCGAGGGCGTCCTGACCGAGCGCACGCAGCAGGGCGCGGGCTCGTTCACCGCGGAGCCGCTGCTGCTGGGGGCCGGAGGGCTGGGGCGCTGGCTCGCGGCGCTCGACGAGGGCGCCGCGGTGGCCGTCCTGCCCCGGATCGAGGGGCGGCCACCGGACGTGCGCTGGACCGCCGTCGCGCTGGCGGCGGCCGGGGCCAGGCCGGCGACCGCCTGGCTGTCGGACGCCGGCGAAGACGACCTGCGGGCACTGGCCGCGGTGCTCGGCGACCCGGAGCGGCCCCTGCTCGTGCACGACCTCAAGGCGCTGCTGCACGCCGCGCGGTCGCGCGGTTGGGAGGTGGCGGGCGTCCGGGTCGACACGGAGCTGGCCGCCTACCTGGTCTCGCCGCAGCAGCGCAGCTACGACCTCGAGGCGCTCGCGCTGCAGCACCTCAACAAGCAGCTCGCCACCGCGGCCGGGTCGACCGCGGGGGAGGGCGCGCAGCTCGCCATGGTCGTGTCCGACGACTGGGAGGACCGGTGCCTGCGGGCGCAGGCCCTGTTCGACGTGGCCGAGGTGCTCGCCGGAGAGCTCGCCGCCCGCGACCAGACGCCGCTGCTCGGCGACCTCGAGCTGCCGCTGGTGCCGGTGCTCGCGGGGATGGAGCGCACCGGCATCGCCATCGACCGCGGGGTGCTCGCCGAGATGGGGGAGCGGCTCGGCGACCAGATGCGCGACCTGCGCGCGGCGATCTTCGGGGTGGCCGGCTGCGAGTTCAACCTCGACTCGCCCAAGCAGCTCCAGCAGATCCTCTTCGTCGACCTGGGGCTGCCGAAGACGAAGCGGATCAAGACCGGCTACTCGACCGACGCCGGCGCCCTGCAGACAATCGCGGAGGAGCACCCGATCGTCGATCTGCTGCTGACCTACCGCGAGGTCTCCAAGCTCAAGGGCACCTACGTCGACGCGCTCCCACCGCTGATCGACCCGCGCACCGGCCGGATCCACGCCGAGTTCAACCAGACGGTCGCGGTCACCGGCCGCCTGTCGAGCCAGAACCCCAACATCCAGAACATCCCGATCCGGTCGGCGACCGGCCGCGAGATCCGGCGCGCGTTCGTGCCCGGTGACGGGTTCACGAGCCTGCTGGTCGCGGACTACTCCCAGATCGAGCTGCGGGTCATGGCGCACCTGTCCGCCGACGAGGGCCTGCTCGCCGCCTTCTCGACCGGCGAGGACATCCACGCCACGACCGCGGCGATGGTGTGGGACCTGCCGCTCGACGCGGTCGACAACACGCTGCGGAGCCGGATCAAGGGCATGACCTACGGCCTGGCGTACGGGCTGTCGGCGTTCGGCCTCGGCCAGCAGCTCGGCATCCCCCCCGACGAGGCCCGCGAGCTCATGGACGCCTACTTCGCCCGCTTCCCCGGCGTGCGCGACTACCTCCGCGGCGTCGTCGAAGCGGCCCGGCGGGACGGCTACACCTCGACGATGTTCGGGCGCCGGCGGTACCTGCCGGACCTGACGAGCGATAACCGCCAGCGCCGCGACATGGCCGAACGCATGGCGCTCAACGCCCCGATCCAGGGCACGGCGGCGGACATCATCAAGCGCGCCATGATCGTCGTCGCGGACCGGATGGGCGGCATGCGGTCGCAGCTGCTCCTGCAGGTCCACGACGAGCTCGTCTGCGAGACGGCACCGGGGGAGGAGGACGACCTGCGCGCGCTCCTCGTCGAGGCGATGGGATCGGTCGCCGACCTCGCCGTCCCCCTCGAGGTCGACACGGCGGCCGGGCCGTCGTGGGCGGAGGCCGAGAAGCACTGACCCCGCTCGCTGGCGCCCCGGGCTTGGGCGGCGATGCGACATGGGCGCGGTATCCGGCGCCAACGTCGCAATCCACAGGTGAGGGGAGCCACCCGGCCCGACCGACCGTTCATGAGCGCATGCTGCCGGCATGGACGCCTGGCGGGAGCTGTACCGGCTGGCGGCGCGCCAACACCGCTGCGTCACGGTGTGGCAGACCGACGAGATCGGGCTGGCGCGCCGGACGCTGGAGAACCGGGCGCGCCGGGAACACTGGGAGCGCCCATACCGCGGCATGCTGGTCGTGCCGGGGGCGCCGCGAGCTACGCGCAGGAGGTGGGCGCCGCGCTGCTGTCGACCCGGCCGTCCGGCGTGGCGGCGTGCGAGGCTGCCGCGTACCTGCACAACCTGGTGACGAAGCCGGCGCGGCCCGTCCCGGTCGCTGTCCGCGACGGCCGGCATCGCCGGGCGCAGCCCGGCCGGCGGCTGCTCCGGCCGAGCGGACTGCTGCCGCTGGACGTGCGGGCGGTCGATCGGCTCGACGTGACGAGCCCGGTCTGGACCCTGTGCGACCTGGCGTACGTGCTGTCAGACGCCGGCCTCGCGCAGGCGATCGCGACGGCCGACCGCCTGCGGCTGGCCACGCTCTCGTAAGATCGCCGCCGTCGCCGACCGGCGGGGCGCGTTTCCCGGCCGCGGGCCGCTCGGGCGCGCTCTCGCCGACCTGGGCGGGGAGCTCACGCACTCACAGGCCGAGCGGCTCGCGCGTAGCCTCTTGCGTGAGGCCGGCCTGTCGCCCTATCCCAGGCCGTTTCCGGTCGTCCACGAGGGCCGGCCCGTCGCCGAGATCGACATCGCCTTCCCCGAGGTCTCCTATGGCGTGGAGATCGACGGTCCGCCGCATCTGGTGCCGGCGCAGGCGGCCGCCGACCGTGCCCGCAACCGGCGGTTGGGCCGGCTGGGCTGGTCCATCGACCGCTTCACCGACGAGGAGGTGGAAGGAGCCCCGGCCGCCTTCGTCGGTCACGTCGAGCCCCATGTGGCGGCGCTGGGGCGGGCCGCGGCGCGTTGACACCACTACAGCGGTAGGCGAGACTGGCGCGTACGCTCGTGGTGGCCGGCCGCTTTCGCGCGCTTGCCCGCGCCCGGTCCCATCGGCGCCAGTCCGGAAAACCAGGGGAGACTCCTGCCAATCATGACCGATGAGACCACTGCCGAGGTCGCCGCCCCGGCCGCCACGCTGGCCACCGCGCCGCAGTTCGAGCGGGAGCGCGGGCAACAGATCGTCCTCGAGGAGTTCGGCTCCGAGGAGGCCTTCCTCGCCGCACTCGAGGAGACGGTGAAGGAGTTCGACGACGGCGACATCGTCGAGGGGGTGGTCGTCAAGGTCGACGCCGACGAGGTCCTGCTCGACATCGGCTACAAGTCCGAGGGCGTGATCCCGTCACGCGAGCTGTCGATCAAGCACGACGTCAACCCGCACGACGTCGTGCAGGTCGGCGACCTGATCGAGGCCCTCGTCCTGCAGAAGGAGGACAAGGAGGGCCGCCTCATCCTGTCCAAGAAGCGCGCCCAGTACGAGCGCGCCTGGGGCAAGATCGAGGACATCTACAACTCGGACTCGACGGTGACGGGCACGGTCATCGAGGTCGTCAAGGGCGGGCTCATCCTCGACATCGGGCTGCGCGGGTTCCTGCCGGCCTCGCTGGTGGAGATGCGCCGAGTGCGCGACCTCCATCCGTACGTCGGGAAGGAGCTCGAGTGCAAGGTCATCGAGCTCGACAAGAACCGCAACAACGTTGTCCTGTCCCGCCGCAAGTTCCTGGAGGAGACGCAGAGCGAGTTCCGCAAGGAGTTCCTCGAGACGCTGCAGAAGGGCGAGGTCCGCAAGGGCACCGTCTCGAGCATCGTGAACTTCGGCGCATTCGTCGACCTGGGCGGGGTCGACGGTCTCGTCCACGTCTCCGAGCTGTCGTGGAAGCACATCGACCACCCGGGCGAGGTCGTCGAGGTCGGGCAGGAGGTCGAGGTCGAGGTGCTCGATGTCGACCTCGAGCGCGAGCGGGTCAGCCTGTCACTGAAGGCGACGCAGGAGGACCCGTGGCGCCAGTTCGCCCGCCAGCACTACGTCGGCGAGTTCATCGAGGGCAACGTCACCAAGCTCGTCCCGTTCGGTGCCTTCGTGAAGGTCGAGGAGGGCATCGAGGGGCTCATCCACATCTCCGAGCTCGCCGAGGCCCACGTCGAGCTGCCCGACCAGGTCGTGAAGGTCAACGAGCGCATCACGGTCAAGATCATCGACATCGACGACGTCCGCCGGCGGATCTCGCTGTCGCTGAAGCAGGCCGTGAAGGCAGGGTACGGCAGCGAGCCGGAGATCGAGGAGCAGCCCACGTTCTCGGCCGAGGCGGTCGAGGTGCCGGACACCTCGACCGCGAGCTCGGCCCTCGGCGCCGCCCTGGCCGAGGCGCTGCAGCAGCGCGCGGAGAACCAGGCGCCGGACGACGACGACGAGCCAGCCGCCGCAGAGCCGGAGCCGGTCGCCGAGGAGCAGCCGGTCGCCGAGGAGCAGCCGGTCGCCGAGCAGCCGGTCGCGGCGGAGCAAGAGCCGGTCGCCGAGCAGCCGGCCGCCGAGGAGCAGGAGCCGGTCGCCGAGCAGCCGGCCGCCGAGGAGCAGCAGGCGGTCGCCGAGGAGCCGGTCGCCGAGGAGCAGCAGCCGGTCGCCGAGGAGGGGCAGCCGGTCGCGGCGGAGGGGCAGCCGGTCGCGGCGGAGGAGCAGCCCGTCGCCGCGGAGCAGGCAGCGCCCGACGCCGGGGCCCCTGCGGCCGCTCCGGAGGCTGACGGGGATCCGGCGGCCGCCGACGAGGACGTGTCCGGCACGCCGTCGTAGCCACCGCAGCACCAGCGCACGGGCGATGCCCCGGCCCGGCGGCCGGGGCATCGCCATGGCCCACCGAGGAGGCACGATGTTCCTGGCCGGTCTGACCGGGGGGATCGGTTCCGGCAAGACGACCGTCGGGAGCCAGTTCACGCTGCACGGTATGGAGCTGATCGACGCCGACGCGATCGCCCGTGAGGTGGTCCTCCCCGGGACCGAGGCGTGGCGCAAGATCGTCGAGCACTTCGGCGATTCGGTGCTCGACGAGCAGGGTTTCGTCGACCGGCCCGCCCTCGGGGGGGTCGTGTTCGCCGACCCGGCCAAGCGGGCGGTCCTCAACGAGATCACCCACCCACCGGTGGTGGCGGAGATCGCGAACCGGCTGGAACTGCTGCAGGCCTTCGACGGCGTCGTCGTCCTCGACGTGCCGCTGCTCGTCGAGGCCGGCGTCGGCCGCGGCTACGACGCGGTCGTCGTCGTGGCCACCCGCCCGGAGACGCAGGTCCGCCGGCTGGTCGCCGACCGCGGCATGACCGAGGCCGAGGCCCGCGCCCGCATCGCCGCCCAGGCGCCACTCGAGGACAAGCTTGCCGTGGCCACGCACGTCCTGTGGAACGAGGACACGCTCGAGGCGCTCGAGGCCGCGGCCGACCGGCTCGCCGCCGAGCTGCTCGCCCTCGCCCGCGAGAAGGTCGAGCGCGAGACCGCCGAGATCCCGAACAACTGAGCAGCCGCTCGGCGCCGCGCTAGGGTGAAGGGTATGGCGAGCCTGGTGGACACCTTCGGTCGCGTCGCGGATGACCTGCGGGTGTCGGTCACCGACAAGTGCAACTTCCGCTGCACGTACTGCATGCCGGCCGAGGGCCTGCCGTGGCTGCCGAAGGACCAGCTGCTGACCTACGAGGAGCTCACCCGGCTGGTCGGGATCGGAGTCGACCTCGGGGTGCGCACGGTCCGCGTGACCGGCGGGGAGCCGCTCGTGCGGCGCGAGGTCCCGGCGTTCGTCGGGATGCTCCGCGCGCTGGGCGACGACCGCGGCGTCCCGCTCGACCTGTCGGTCACGACCAACGGCCAGCTGCTTGGCGCCTACGCCCGTCCGCTCGCCGACGCCGGCCTCGACCGGGTCAATGTCAGCTGCGACTCGCTGCAGCGCCACCGCTTCGCCGAGATGACGCGCCGTGACGCGCTCGCCGGGGTCCTCGCCGGCCTCCGCGCCGCGGACGAGGCGGGCCTGCGCCCGGTGAAGCTCAACACCGTCGTCATCCGCGGCACTAACGACGACGAGCTCTTGGACTTCGCGAGGCTCGCTCGCGAGACCGGGTACGAGGTCCGGTTCATCGAGTACATGCCGCTGGACGCCGAGGAGAAGTGGACGCGCGAGCTGGTCGTGCCCGCCCGGGAGGTCCTCGACCGGATCGCCGCCACCTTCCCCCTCCGCGACGCGCGGCACGACCCAGGACCGGAGCCGGCGACGACCTTCACCTTCGCGGACGGGGCCCCCGGCGCCGTCGGCGTCATCCCCAGCGTCACGGAACCCTTCTGCGACGCCTGCAACCGCATCCGCATCACCCCGGAGGGCGGCTTCCGCACCTGCCTGTTCTCCCTCGGCGAGACCGACCTGCGCGGACCCCTGCGGGCCGGCGCCTCGGACGCCGACCTCGCCGCCCTGATGACCGAGGCCGTGCGCGGCAAGTGGGCCGGTCACAAGATCAACGACGCCGACTTCGTCCGGCCGGCGAAGTCGATGTCGATGATCGGCGGCTGACCCGCCCCCCGTGCAGGGGTTGGAAGGGTAGGCGCAGATGCCCGCGTCTACCCTTCAAACGTGGTGGGGCGCCAGACCGGGGGGCGCGCCGGGCTTTAGGGTTCGAAGGGTAGGCGCAGGTGCTGGCGCCTACCCTTCGAAGGTTGTGGGAGGAGGCGCGCCAGGCGGGGGAGGCGCGCCCGTTGGGGCGGGCCCCGACGGTGGCGTCGGGGGGCGCAGCAGGAGCCAGAGCAGCGCCGCCGCGGCCGCGGGCAGCGCGGCGACCACGGCCACCGCCCCGTAGGCGGTCGCGCGCACGCGCAGCTCGAGCCTCTCGATGTCGGGTCGCGGGTCCGGGATTCGGACGCCGAGCGCCTCGACCAGCGCCGCGTCCTCCACGGCGGCCGCCTGCCGGCGCAGGTCGGCTTGACGGGCCAGTCCCCACAGCGACATGACGGCGAAGAGCACGGCGACCGCGGCGGCGACCCGGGCCGAACGCCGTCGGGTCGCCGTGACGGCCTGGTAGGCCAGAAATGCGTAGTCGACGGTCTGCCCGCCGCCGAGGAGCCGTTCCTTGGCCAGGGCAAACTCGGCGGAGGTCAGCGCACCGTCGCGCCGCAGGTCGGCCAGCCGTGCGAGTTCTTCGTCGAGGGCCATGCGCGGATGGTGCCCGCGGAGGTCACGGTTCGCACAGGGCCGGCCGCAGCTGCTCGGCGATCCCGGCGAGGTCGTCCGGTGCGGCGACGTCCCGCGGAGCGTGCACGACCCGGACCCTCGGGAGGGCGGCGAAGCGGCGGTCGATCTCGGCCAGGTAGGCGGCCTGCTGCTCGAGGCGCGCGCGCATGAAGGCGCCGTCCGCGTCGGCGGGCAGGACCCAGTTGACGACGAGCCCGCTGACGGTCAGGCCCTCGGCGACCAGGACGGCCGCGGCGCGGGCGGTCTCCTCGATCGGCAGGCGCTCCGGCGTCAGTACCAGCCACAGGGCGGCGTCGCGCAGCAGGCGCCCCCGGGCGGTGCGCAGGCGGTCGCGGCGCCGGCGGAGACGGTCGACGACCGGGTCGTCCACCGGCCCGTCGCGCCCCGCGAGGTTGCGGAGCATCCGTTCCATGCCCGCGGCCTTCTCGCGCTGGCGCACCATGCCCTCGACCCACCCGGTCAGCAGCGTCGGCAGGGTCAGCAGCC
>JACCXR010000084.1 GCA_013696915.1 Euzebyaceae bacterium | reverse complement strand
GTCGTGATCATCGGAGCCGGCATCGTCGGCTGCAGCACCGCCTACCACCTCGGGGCGCTCGGCTGGACCGACGTCGTCGTCATCGACCAGGGGCCGCTGTTCGAGACCGGCGGGTCGAGCTCGCACGCCCCAGGGCTGGTGTTCCAGACCAACCCCTCGAAGACGATGACCGAGCTGGCCTCCTACACGGTCCAGCGCTACGGGGAGGCGAGCCTTGACGGGCAGCCGTGCTTCCACCCGGTGGGCGGCATCGAGGTGGCGGCGACGCCCGAGCGGTGGACGGACCTGAAGCGCAAGCACGGGCTCGCCCGGTCCTGGGGCGTGGAGGCGCACCTGATCGACCCCGCCGAGGTCGCCGACCGGATCCCGCTCGTCGACCCGGAACGAATCCTCGGCGGCTTCTGGGTGCCGTCCGACGGGATCGCGAAGCCCGTGCGCGCGTGCGCGTCGATGGCCGGCGACGCCGAGGCGCGGGGGGTGCGCTTCCACGGCGATACCGAAGTCACCGGCTTCCGGATCGCCGGAGGCCGGGTCCGCGCCGTCGAGACGACCCGGGGCGTGATCGCCGCCGAGACGGTCCTGTGCTGCGCCGGGATCTGGGGGCCCAGGATCGGCCGCATGGCCGGCGTGTCGATCCCCGTGCAGCCCATGGCGCACCAGTACGCCTGGACGACCCCGGTCGCCCGGCTCGCGGGCGCGACCGAGGAGGTCACGCACCCGATCCTGCGCCACCAGGACCGGTCGATGTACTTCCGCCAGCAGGGCGACAGCTACGGCATCGGGTCCTACCAGCACCGCGCCATGCCGATCGGCGCCGACGAGATCCGCTCGAGGCGGGACGCCGGCGTGATGCCGTCGGTGCTGTCCTTCACCGAGGACGACTTCAAGCAGCCGTGGCAGGACGCCCAGGACCTGCTGCCGGCGCTCGGCGAGACCGGGATCGCCAGGGGCATCAACGGGCTGTTCCTGTTCACCTCCGACGGCATGCCCGTGCTCGGCGAGTCCCGTGCCGTCCGCGGGTTCTGGGTCGCCGAAGCCGTGTGGATCACCCACGCCGGCGGCGTCGGCAGGGCGATGGCCGAGTGGGTTGCCACCGGCAAGCCGAGCATCGACCTGCGGGAGGCGGACCTCCACCGCTTCGAGGAATTCGCCCACAGCCCCACGTACGTGCGCGCCCGCAGCTCGCAGAATTTCCGGGAGGTCTACGACATCATCCACCCGCTGCAGCCGATGGAGGAACCACGACCGCTGCGGGTCAGCCCCTTCCACCAGCGGCAGCGCGAGCTGAACGCCACATTCCTCGAAGGCTCCGGCTGGGAGCGCCCACAGTGGTACGGGGCGAACGCCGCCCTCACCCACGGGCGCCACGTGCCATCGAGAGAGCGTTGGGCGGCCCGCTACTGGTCGCCGATCGTCGGAGCCGAGCACCTCGCGACCCGCGAGCGCGTCGCCATGTTCGACATGACGCCCCTGAAGAAGGCGGAGGTCTGGGGTCCCGGCGCACTGGGCTTCCTCCAGCACCTGTCGTCCAACCAGCTCGACAAGCCCGTCGGCAGCGTCACCTACACCCTGCTGCTCGACGAGCACGGCGGCGTCCGCAGCGACCTGACCGTCGCCCGCGTCGGGGACGCGCGCTTCCAGGTCGGCTGCAACGGTCCCCTCGACCTCGACTGGATGCAGCGGCACGCCCCCCGCGACGGCTCGGTGCAGGTGCGCGACATCACCGCAGCGACCTGCTGCGTCGGCCTGTGGGGACCGCAGGCGCGGAGCGTGCTGGAACAGCTGACCGACGACGACGTCTCCCACGCAGGCTTCGGCTTCTTCAAGGCCCGCCGGATCCACGTCCGCGAGCTGCCGGTCCTCGCGCTGCGGCTGTCCTACGTCGGCGAGCTCGGCTGGGAGCTGTACACCTCGGCCGACCTCGGCCTGCGGCTGTGGGACCTGCTGTGGCGGGCTGGCCGGCCGCACGGCGTCGTCGCCGCCGGCCGCGGCGCCTTCGACTCGCTGCGCCTGGAGAAGGGCTACCGCTCCTGGGGCAAGGACATGTGGGCCGAGCACGACCCCTACGAGGCGGGGCTCGAGTTCGCCGTACGCATGGACAAGGGCGACTTCGTCGGCCGGGCGGCGCTCGAGCGCCGCGGCGACGCGCCCGGGCGGCGCCTGACCTGCCTGGTGCTGGACGACCCCGCCAAGGTGGTCATGGGCAAGGAGCCGGTCTTTGCCCGGACGGGTGGACTCCGTCCCCCCGGCACCCACCGGTCCGACGCCGCGGACGCAGCGGTCGGGTTCGTCACCAGCGCCGCTCACGGCTACTCCGTGGGCGCCTCGATCGTCTACGCCTGGCTGCCCGCCGAACTGTCCGAGCCCGGCACCCGCCTGGAGGTGGAGTACTTCGGCGAGCGCTACCCCGCCAGCACCGCGGCCGACCCGCTGTTCGACCCGCGGATGGAGCGGATGCGCCGATGACCGCCGTGCAGCAGGCCGCGCGCACCGGCACGGTGCTCGACGGCATCGGCAACACGCCGCTCATCCTCGTCGACGACGTCTGGGCCAAGCTCGAGTTCCTCAACCCGTCCGGCTCGATCAAGGCTCGCATCGCGGCCTACATCGTCGAACGCGCCGAGGCGGAGGGGATGCTGTCCCCCGGCGACACGATCGTCGAGGCGTCGAGCGGCAACACCGGGAACGCGTTCAGCATGGTCGCCGCGGTGAAGGGCTACCGCATGCTCGTGGTCATGCCGAACGGCATGAGCAGCGAGCGGCTCGCAATCTCCAGGGCGTTCGGCGCCGACGTCGAGCTGGTGGGCGACTTCCACGTCAACGAGGCCCTCGCCAGGGCGCGGGAGCTCGGGGACCGGCCGGGCCACTTCGCCCCGGCGCAGTTCACGTCCGAGTGGAACATCGAGGAGAACAGGACCTGGCTCGGCCCCGAGATCCTCGACCAGCTTCCGCCCGGGACTCTGCCCGACGCGCTCGTCATGGGCATCGGGACCGGCGGCACCCTCATCGGGGTGGGGCAGGCGTTCCGCGCCGTCAACCCCGACGTCCGGCTGATCGGCGTCGAGCCCGACGAGTCCTGCACGATCCTGTGCGGTGAGACCGGCAAGCACCGGATCGAGGGCATCGCCGACGGGTTCGTCCCCGGCATCGTCGCGCGCAACCGCGACCTCATCGACGAGCTCGTCCCAGTGGCCGGCGACGAGAGCCTCGAGGCCATGCGGAACCTCGCTCGCGAGCACGGCATCTTCGCTGGCCCGAGCTCCGGCGCCCACCTCGTCGCGGCGCAGCGGGTGCGCGCCGCGCACCCCGAGTGGACCTGCGTCGTCACGGCCTTCTGCGACGAGGGCGAGAAGTACCTCAGCGAGCACTTCCGCGCGGAGGGGGGCAACTGACCCTCCAGCAGCGCGCCGACGATCATCACCGAACCGAAGGAGGAACCGCCTTGACCGTCATCTCCGACCCCGGGATCCTGCTGTACCCGCGGATCCGCAAGTCGCCGTACTTCTACGCCTCCCGCAAGCACGGCGTGGCTCTCTACAGCGTCTACAACCACACCTATCACCCGCGCCACTACGGCGACCCGGTGGAGGAGTACTGGCACCTGCTCAACCACGTGACGATGTGGGACGTCGGCGTCGAGAAGCAGGTGGAGATCACCGGACCGGACGCGTTCGACTTCACGAACATGCTCGTGCCCAGGGACTTGAGCAAGTGCAAGATCGGCCAGTGCAAGTACGTGTTCGTCACCAATGCCGACGGCGGGATCATCAACGACCCCGTGCTGCTGCGGCTGGGCGAGAACCACTTCTGGCTGTCGCTCGCCGACAGCGACGTCCTGCTCTGGGCCCAGGGCCTCGCCCACAACGCCGGCATGGACGTGCAGATCACCGAACCAGACGTCGGGCCGGTGCAGATCCAGGGGCCGAAGTCGAAGGACGTCATGGTCGACCTGTTCGGCGACAGCATCCTGGAGGTGCCCTACTACTACGCGGTCGAACGTGAGCTGAACGGCATGGACGTCGTCGTCTCGCGGACCGGCTACACCGCCGAACTCGGGTACGAGATCTACCTGCGCAACGCCTCGCGCGACGGCGCCAAGCTCTGGGACACCGTTCTCGAAGCGGGTGAGCCGCATCAACTCCGGGTCATCGGGCCCTGTCACATCCGCCGCATCGAGGGCGGCATTCTCGCCCTGGGTGACGACATGTGGTACGACACAAACCCCTTCGAGGTCGGCTACGGGTTCGAGTCGACGTGGATGGTCGACCTCGACCAGGAGGCCGACTTCGTCGGCAAGGACGCCCTCCGCAGGATCAAAGAGCAGGGCATCAGCCGCAAGCTCGTCGGTGTCGAGATCGGCGGGCCGAGCGTCGGCTCCTACAACGACGGCGCGATGATCGACGTCTTCCCGACCTACGACGGCGACCGGCGGATCGGTCAGGTGACCTCGGCCTGCTACTCACCGCGGCTGGAGCGCAACATCGGCTACGCGATGGTGCCGATCGCCCACGAGCAACTCGGCACCGAACTCGTCGTAGAGACCCAGCACGGGCGGCAGGGCGCGGTCGTGGTGGAAAAGCCGTTCATCGACCCGGAGAAGAACAAGCCCAAGCAGCTCGACCAGAACCCGGTCAGCGCCTGAGGGCGCCGCCGAGGTCCGCGGGGAGGGGTTGGTGGAGCGGATGACCGACATCGCGACCGCCAAGCTCGTCGCGTCCCTGGAGCATCCCCGCTTCGAGGTCATCCCGGCCAAGGGGGTCGAGGAGCAGATCGCCCATCTCCCCGCGGGCGCGACGGTGACAATCACGTCCTCGCCCGGCAAGGGCATCGACGCGACGCTCGACCTGGCGGCGCGGCTGGCCGCGGAGGGCTTCGCGGTCGTCCCGCACATCGCGGCGCGCCTGGTCGCCGGCGTCGGCCACCTCGAGGCCGTCCTGCGCCGGTTCGACGAGCTGCGCCTGCGCGACATGTTCGTCGTCGCAGGCGACGCGGCCCAGCCGGCCGGCCCGTTCGAGGGCGCTGCGGCCCTGCTCGCCGAGATGGCGCGGCTCGGCCACGGCCTCGACGACGTCGGCATCACCGGCTACCCCGAGAGCCACGCGTTCATCAGCGACGAGACCACGATCCAGACGATGTTCGACAAGGCCCCGTACGCCACCTACATCGTCTCGCAGATCTGCTACGACCCGGCGGTGACCGCGGCGTGGGTCGGTGCGGTGCGCGACCGGGGCGTCGATCTGCCGATCCACATCGGCATCCCCGGCGTCGTGGACCGGGCCCGGCTGGCGCGGATCTCGTTCAAGGTGGGCCTCGGCGACTCCGCCCGGTTCCTGCGCAAGCAGGGCGGCGTCGTCACCAAGCTGCTGGCCGGCTACACGCCGGACGACCTCGTCGAGCGGCTCGGCCCGATGGTCGCCGACGAGACGCAGCGGATCAGCGGGTGGCACCTGTTCACCTTCAACGAGGTCGAGCGCACCGAGCGCTGGCGCCGGCAGCTGCTCGACCGGCTCGCGTCGTGACGTCCCAACCGGGCGACGCCGTTTACGAGGCGGCGGTGGGGGCGCTGTTCGCCCGCCGCCCGGAGGTCATGCTGCCCGGCCTCGACCGCATCCGCGCACTGTCCGCGCGCCTCGGCGACCCCCAGCGCGCCTATCCGGCGGTCCACATCACCGGGACGAACGGGAAGACCAGCATCGCCCGCATGGTCACCGGCGTGCTCGAGGCGCTTGGCCTGCTCACCGGGACCTACACCTCCCCGCACCTGCACGACGTCCGCGAGCGGATCCGCGTCGGCGGCCGGCCGGTCAGCCCCACCGCATTCGTGGGCCGGCTGGACGCGCTGGCGCCGCACATCGCGGCGGTCGAGGCCGAGCGCGGCGAGATGGTGACGTTCTTCGAGACGCTCACCGCACTGGCCTCGGCCTGCTTCGCCGGCGCCGGCGTCGACGTCGGCGTCGTCGAGGTCGGCATGGGCGGTCGCTGGGACGCGACCAACCTCGTCGACGGGCGGGTCGCGGTGCTCGGCCGCGTGGGGCTCGACCACGCCGAGCTCGGGTCCACGGTCGCCGAGGTCGCCGCCGAGA
The DNA here is from genome assembly GCA_013696915.1 of Euzebyaceae bacterium. GTDB lineage: Bacteria > Actinomycetota > Nitriliruptoria > Euzebyales > Egibacteraceae > JACCXR01. The sequence goes on along the minus strand of JACCXR010000084.1, from coordinate 356 downwards.
AGGCCGGGATCATCAAGGACGGCGCGGCCGTAGTGTCCGCCGTCCAGGAGCCCGCCGCCGCCAGGGTCATCGCGCGCGCGGCCGCGGCGCATGGCGCCAGCATCCTCTGGGAGGGACGCGACTTCGGGCTGCGGTCACGGCGCCCGACCCCTGACGGCCAGGACCTCGTCCTGTGGGCCGGGGAGGGGGCCGAGGCCACGGTCCACCTGCCGCTGCACGGCGCGCACCAGGCGGCCAACGCGGCATGCGCCTTCGCGGCGGTCGTCGCCCACGTGCCTCGGGCGGCCCGCGACGCCGAGGCCGTGCGGACCGGCTTCGCCGCGGCGCGCTCGCCTGGCCGCCTGGAGCTGTTCCAC
>JACCXR010000063.1 GCA_013696915.1 Euzebyaceae bacterium | reverse complement strand
GGCGACGATGACGGGCCGGGCGACGATGGCGGGCCGGGCGACGATGACGGGCCGGGCGACGGCGACGATGACGGGCCGGGCGACGACGACGGGCCGGGCGACGACGACGGGCCGGGCGACGATGGGTGATCGCCGCCAGAGCCCGGCCCCCGACGCCGCCCGCGACATGACCGGCACGCCGCGTTGGCGTCGGCTGGTGCGGAGCGCCCAGGCCCGGATCCTCGCCTGGTACGTGGTCCTGCTGGCCTTCGGGCTGACCGCCTCCATCCTGGTCGAGCGCCAGGTGCTGCTCGCCCGCCTCGACGAGCGGATCGCGCAGGATCTCCGGCAGGAGGCCGACGAGCTGCGGCAGCTGATCGGCGGCAGGGGACCAGACGGCCGGTGCGTCAGCGTGGACCAGACCACCGGCGAGTGCGTCGTCGGGCGGGACCCGGAGGACGGCGAGGTGTTCGGCGACCGGGTCGACCGCATCTTCACCGTCTTCCTGCGCCGCAACATTCCCTCCCGGTACGAGACGATGTTCACGTACATCGGGGGCCGTCCGTTCAACATCAGTGGGATGGCGCCGCCGTACCGGATCGACCGCGAGGCCGACCCGGCGCTCCTGCGGCGCTGGGCCACGACCACCGCGACGATCTCGGGCAGCGTCGACTCCCCGGTCGGGAGGATCGACTACCTTGCGGTGCCGCTGATGCCCGCCGACGGTGGCGGCGACCGGCCGCTGGGGGTCTTCGTCGTCGCCCAGTTCCGCGACCTCGCCCGCGAGGAGGTCGACGACATCGTCAACGTCGCCGTGATCGTCGGTTTCGGGACGCTGCTGGTCGCATCCGTCGTCGCCGCCATCGCGGCGGGCCGGATCCTCGCCCCGGTGCGGCTGGTCACCGAGACCGCCCGAACGATCTCCGAGACCGACCTCAGCCGCCGCATCCCCGCCCCGGGCACCGACGACGAGATCGCGACCCTGGCGGCCACGTTCAACGGGATGCTCGAACGGCTCGAGGACGCGTTCGCCACCCAGCGCAACTTCGTCGACGACGCGGGACACGAGCTCCGCACGCCGATCACGATCATCCGGGGCCACCTGGAGCTGCTCGGCGACGATCCCGAGGACCGCCGCGAGACCATCGTGCTTGTGACCGACGAGCTCGACCGCATGAATCGGATGGTCGACGACCTCCTTGTCCTGGCCCGGCTCCAGCGGCCGGCTTCCTGGACCTGGAGACCGTGGACGTCCGGACGCTCACCGAGGAGATGTGCACGAAGGCCGTGGCCCTCGGCGCGAGGGACTGGCAGGTCGAGGCCGTGGGCGGCGGCCGGATCGTGGGCGACCGGCAGCGGCTGACCCAGGCCGTCATTCAGCTCGCCCAGAACGCCACCCAGCACACCGGAGAGGGCGACGTCATCGCGATCGGGTCCGCCATCGCCGACGGCGAGGCGCGCTTGTGGGTCCGCGACAGCGGGCCGGGCATCGACGAAGCCGAGCAGGAGCGCATCTTCGAGCGGTTCGCCCGGACCGCGGCCGGACGGCGCAGGTCCGAGGGCGCCGGCCTCGGCCTGTCGATCGTCAGGGCCATCGCGGAGGCCCACCGCGGCCGGGTGGAGGTTTCCAGCCGGCCGGGCGCCGGTGCCACCTTCGCGATCGTCGTCCCCGTCGACCGCCCAGAACCCGAGCAACTGGAGCAACCGGAGGTCCGCACGCCATGAGCCGCATCCTGATCGCCGAGGACGAGCCGCGCATCGCCTCCTTCCTGGAGAAGGGACTCCGTGCGAACGGCTTCACGACCAGTGTGGCCGAGGACGGGGTCCAGGCCGTGATCCGGGCGCGTTCGGGTGACTTCGACCTGCTGATACTCGACATCGGCCTGCCGGGAAAGGACGGGTTCAGCGTGCTGCGGGAGCTCCGCGGCGCCGGCTTCCCCCTGCCGATCATCGTGCTTACGGCGCGGGACGGCGTGGCGGACACGGTCGCCGGCCTGGAGGGCGGCGCCGACGACTACGTGACCAAGCCGTTCCGCTTCGAGGAGCTCCTCGCGCGGGTCCGCGTCCGCCTGCGGGGTGAGCGGGCCACGGAGGACACGGTCCTGCGGGTGGGCCGACTGGCGCTGGACCTGCGCACCCGCCGGCTGGAGGTCGACGGCCGCAGCCTGGAGCTGACCGCCCGCGAGTTCACCCTCGCGGAGACGTTCCTCCGCCACCCCGGGCAGGTGCTGTCGCGTGAGCAGCTCCTCAGCCACG
>JACCXR010000046.1 GCA_013696915.1 Euzebyaceae bacterium | reverse complement strand
GCTGGGGGGCTCCCAGGTGAGCGGCCACCCGCCGTCGGGCTGCTGGTCCCGGCGCAGGCGCGCGAGGTGGCCCGCGATGAGGTCGTCGCCGAACAGCCGCCGCCACGGGCTGCCCGGCGTGGGGGCGAGGTGCAGCGGGGTCAGGCCGTAGGCCGGGTCGCCGGGGTCGGCCCGGTACGACGACGCACTCGCGAGCCGATCGGCGACGGCGGGCACGAGGGCGTCGGCCCGGCCGCGGTCACCGACGTGCTCCAGGAACACCAGGACCTCGCCGAGCGCGTGCGCGTCGTCGGGCAAGCCGGCGTCGAGCGCGGACCAGCAGAACCTGGTCGCCATCGCGCGCCACGGATGATCGACCGCCATCCGGTGCAGCAGACCGGCAAGCCCGGCGGTGGGGAACACGCCGGGGGCGTACGTCCAGTCCGACCAGTGCCCGGCCCGGGGATACGACTCGATGATGGGGAAAGCCAGCGGGACGGCGCCGGCCGGGTCGGCCACCGAGGCGAGGAAGTCGCAGGCGCGCTGCACCATCGGTCCGTCCACGGTCCCGGCGGCGGCGAGGACCTGGAAGGCGACCTCGACGTCGGCGGGCAGGCTGGCGGGGCAGCGCTTGTCGGGTTCCAGTCCGTGGCCGAACCCCCCGTCGGCGTTCTGGTAGCCGCGCAGGGCATCGACGACCCCGGCCGCCGGCGCGCCCTCGAACAGGGTGGCGAACAGTCGCCGCTCGAGCAGGCGCGCCTCGCGGTACAGGAACGCCCGGGCCGTGTCGCGGAACGTGTCGCGGATCGTGTCGGTCATCGGCCCAGCATCGGGTTCGGCCGGCTCGCCCGTCTTGAACGGATCGGACGCTGGGCTGGGACGGTCGAGGAGGTCGTCAGCAGCGCGGCCGGCAGCAGCGCGGTTGGCGGAGCCCCGGCCAATCGCTGCGTCTCCCTGGTGAGATGCGCCTGGTCTGCGTAGCCGGCTTCGACGGCGAGCCGCGCCAGCCCGAATCCGGGACTGCGGCCGGCGAGGGCCAGGAACCGGCGGAAGCGCAGCACCCGGTGGAGGGTCTTCGGCCCGTAGCCGACCGCGGCCGTGCAGCGGCGGTGCAGCTGCCGCTCGCTGACGCCCAGCCGATCCGCCAGCGCGGACACCGGCCGGGCCGCGCCCGCAGCGAGGGCGGCGACGGCCGCTTCCACGAGGCGATCGGGCGGCGCGGCGTCGGGGAGCCACCCGACAAGCTCCAGCTCCAGCGCGTGCGCCGCTGCGCGCAGCGACTTGGCGCCGTGGAGCGTTGCGGCGAGCCGGTCGGCCCGCCCGCCGAGCAGGTCGGCGGCGTCGACGCGGCGGTCGAGGAGCGTGGAGGCCGGGACGCCCAGGACCCCCGCGGCGAGCCCCGGGCGGAACCGCAGCCCGACGTAGAACGAGCCGGGGTGCCGGGCGACGGGGACCGGACCCGTATCCGGGCCCGCCACGAACAGCCAGGCGCCGTCCCAAACGACGTCGATGCACCCGTCCGGCAGGACGCTGTCGGTGTAGGTCTCGCCGCCCGGCCCGAGCCGCCCCGCCCAGGTGCAGACGACGTGCCGGAGCAGCGGTGCCGCCGGTCGCCACTCGCGGTACCCGGGAGCTCGGACCATGCGCGCAGCGTATGGCCGTGCGTCGTCGAGCGCTCAGCCCCGGGGCCGCAGCTCGATCTCGTCGGTGAAGTCGATGCACCCGCTGATCGAGCGGTGGACCGGGCAGCGGTCGGCGTAGATGCCCATCACCCGGTCGATCCTCGCGGTGTCCACGCCGTCGTCGACGACGAGGGTGTAGCGCACGTGGATGCGCTTGATGACGAGCACCGAGCCGTCGAGCTCGATCTCACCGACCGCCACGGACCGAAGACGACCGTCCCCGGCGGGGATCTTGCGCGCCTCGAGCGCGCCCCCGAGCGTGCCGGTCAGTCACCCGGCGGCCGCGGCGACGATGTAGTCCAGCGTCGTCGCGTGCGGCTGCGACACGTCCGGGGCGACCCCGTAGTGCTCGGCGACCGCGCCGTGCACCCCGAACCACACCGGCTCCTCCTCGGCCGGCAGCGTCCCCGACCGCAGCGGACCCTTCACCCGCTCGATCCTGACCTGCGAACGGTAGACGACCTCTCCCATGACCGGCTCCTCCTCATGGTCCTCCGCGCTCCGTACTCGTTCCGGGGGCCTGACTGAACGACCCGAATCGCCTGCGGCGACGCCGCCGGCGCTTGCCCCGGTCGTCGGGTCTTGCTGCGCAGGCCCCAAGCATGCCGCCTTCGACCGGCGAGGAGCACCTGAGGCCAAGGTTCGACGTGCTGGTCGCCTGAGCCAATGCCTGCCGAGCGCATCCGGATCGCGCTCGACCACAACTTCCCAGACCAGATCCTGCGAGCCGCTCGACCGGTCCGCCCACCGCACACGACGGCCGTCGCGCTGCACTGGCGGTGGGGTCGAGACATGGACGCGTCCGCCATCGGTGGAGTTGTGGCTGACACAGTGTCGCCCGCCAGGAGCATGGGACCCCTTGTAGGGGGTTCGCCACGAGCATGGGACCACCTTGTCGCCAGTCATGGGACCGGGTGGGGTTGCGGGGTTGTCGGTCGCCTGAACGGCTCAGTTCGCGTCCTAGATCGCTGTCGAGCGGCGCTGAGGGCATGGCATGGAAGCCTTGCACGTTGAACTCGAGGATGCCTCCGTCAACCGCCCCCCAAGCGCGAGCATAGGAGGTGAATACCCAGAGCGTTCCACCCGCGGGACACCGAGCTCTTCGACCCAGTCGACGACAGCGGTCTCAAAGTCGGGGGTGGCCACCCAGAGCGCCTTGGCAAGGGTTGAGCGTCGGAAGGCATCCGACCATGGCGGCGCGGTCACCGTCGTCCTCCCCGTAGAGATCTGCCGCCGCTGGTAGCGCCGTCATGTGCCCACGCGCCTATCTCCGCTTCCCGCGGCCGCGTGGCGCATGACACAGGTGTTCCAATACTGCATGGACCCAAAGCGATAGTGGCCTGGGCCCGGACTTCCCACCGAACCACGTCATTCCTCCACGACGCGGAAGCCGTGCGCATCAAGAACATGAATGGCCCACCGGCCCGTGCGGCCATGCCACTCAATGAAGTTGATCTCACCGCCAAGGAAGCCGGCGTCGGCGTGCTCGGCCAACTCCTCCAGCATCTCGGGAAGCCAGTCATATGCGTCGGAGTAGGCGAAGTAGCTGCCCGGTCGAACAGGGATGAAAGCCTCGTGCTCACGCATCTGCTCCTGCAGATGGAACTCGTCGACGGGTGTGTCGTCGGGCAACGCGTCGATGAACGCATCGATGTCTCCGCCTCGCTCATCCGCGACAGCAAGCAAGGCGCGCGGCAGAACGGCTCCAATGGGAATGCGCTCGTCGAACGCCTTGACCGCTCCGACCGTCGTGAGACCCGCCAGCAGATCCACGGCACCGCGAAGCTCCGCCAACGTCACCGGGTCAACGAGGTAGACGGTGTCGCCCTCGGAGATGGCGTGCACCGTCGGTGGCTCTCCGGTGGCAAGGCGAAGACGCTCTCGGAGCGCCTGCCTGCTCCGCTCGATGTCTTGCAAATGCTCGAGCAGTGTCGCGGGACCGTCGTATCCGCACTCCATGCACAAGCACTGCTCCGGCACGCCTCGCTCCTCGCGGTCGATCTGGCGTTCGATCCCCGGTCAGCCTCGGGGCGAAGCTTCAACACGCGATCTCGTCAGGGCAGGGCCGCCAACCTTGCGGGGTGGCGATGCTGAACAGGTAGGTCCCGCAGCGCAGCAGTGATTTCTCCTCATACAAATAGACGGTTCGCCGCCCGTCGTCGCTTGCCGCGTGCAGTCGCCGCAAGTAGTGGTTATAATAGCGGCGGGCCTCGCCAGCGACCCGCAGCACCACAACGTCGCGTTCCAGGAATTCGTATATTTTCACCCGGCGACCCTGGCCGGGATGCTCCTGAGCCTTGCGGGCCTGAATGTAGTGGACGTTGTGACCAGGGCTGTAACGGCGGCATCCGTTTTCTGGAGCCGCCTGCTCCAGCAGGGTCAAAGGCGCGTCCCTCCGCTGCGTGTCTGTCACAGCCGGCGGCGACAACGGCTGAGTGTTCATGTGCCGGGTGCCATTCCAAGGACATTTCGGCTCTGCGGGGACGCGTCGATCCCCACCACGGCCGAGACGAGTCGTTCGGCGAGCTCGCCGAA
>JACCXR010000296.1 GCA_013696915.1 Euzebyaceae bacterium | reverse complement strand
AGGCCGCGCAGCGCCGCGGCCGCCTCCTCGGCGCCCTCCGCCGCCGCGGCGCGGAGCTCGTACTCCGACCAGCTCCGCGGAGGCGGCTCTCCGGCGGCCATCAGGGCGAGGGCCCCGGTGGCGTCCGTCCCTCGGCGTGCGGCGACCACCAGCGCGAGCAGCGCGATGCCGTGGCCCACCACGCCGGCGGCAGCCGCCGCGCCGACGGCGGCCTGTGCGCCCGGGGTGTCCGTCCCGAGCAGCCGGGCCACCGCCCGCTGGACCGCGGCGGTGGTGACGCCCGCCACGGCGGGCTGCGTCACCGGGATCCCCGGGACACGCTCATCCCGGCAATCCCATGACGGGTCGCTGCGCCGTCACCACCAAGGTCATGAGAATCGCCTCGGACGAGCCTCGGCGATTCACGACTCAGACGCCCGAACACGGTCCGGCCGCCGACGACCGTGGCGAGGCAGTCCAGCACGCGTGGGTCCTCGACGGCGAGGGGGTCGGCGGACCAGACCGCAAAGTCGGCCCGCCCGCCCGGTCGCAGCGCGCCCACGTCGTCCTGGCCGGCGACGTGCCGGCCGCCGAGGGTGGCGGCCGCCCACGCCGTCCGCCGGTCGACGCCCGCGTCCCCGAGGTGGCGTTCCGCGGCGACGACCCCGCCCCACGGGTCCATCGGCGTGACGGTCGAATCGGAGCCGAAGGCCATCGCGACCCCCGCCTCGGCGAACCAGGCGAGGGGGTTCGAGACGCGAGCGGTGTCACGGCCGAAGCGCGCGGCGTAGAGGCCGTCATCGCCGCCCCACTCGGCGTCGAAGGCGGGTTGGACGCTGGCGACGATCCCCAGGGCCGCCATCCGCCCGACCTGGCCGGGGGTCGGGAGCTCGACGTGCTCGACGCGGTGGCGGCACGCCCGCACCGCCGCCGATCCGATGGTGTCGGCGGCCGCCTCGATCGCGACGAGCGCCTGCTCGATCGCGCGGTCCCCGATCGCGTGGACCCCGGCCCCACGGCCCCCGCGCGTGCAGGCGGTGAAGAACGCGGCGACCTCGTCGTCGGAGTTGAACAGCTCGCCGGTCGTGGTGCGCTCCCCACAGGAGTACGGCGCCCTCGTGGCCGCCGTCCCCGAGCCGATCGACCCGTCGAGGAACAGGTCCCCTCCCGGCCGCAGCCCGTGCGCAGCCGCCTCGTCGGGGTCGAGCACCGCCCACCACGTCAGCACCTCGACCAGCCAGTCGCCCGTCGCCCACGCCACGGCGTCGTCAAGGCCGGACAGTCCGGGGTGGCCCATCTCGTGGAGCGACGCGATGCCCAGCGCGGCGGCCCGTCGGCAGGCCGCCGTCCGGGCGGCGTGGAACTGGTCCGGGGGCACGAGGGTGCGGACGAAGATCTGCGCGGCCTCGGATGCGGCCTCCCTGAGCCATCCGGTCGGCCGGCCGGCCGCGTCCCGGTCGACCCCGTCGAGCCGGTCGAGGGGCAGGCGGCCCAGGGTGACGGGATCGACCACGCAGCTGTGCCCGTCGACGCGGCGCAGCATCACCGTCCGGCCCGGGGCGCGGGCCCCGACCTCTGCGGCGGACGGCGGCCCGGACGGCCACGCGAAGTCGTCCCACCGGGCCCCGTAGACGACCCGGTCCTCGTTGTCGTCGACGTGGCGACGCAGGCGGTCGAGGCACTCGGCGGCGCTGCCGGCGCCGGCGAGATCGACGCCCGTCTCGGCCAGACCCGTGGCGGTCGCGTGGACGTGCGCATCGACGAACGCCGGCGTGATCCACGCGCCGCCGAGGTCGATGCACTCCGCCGCGGGGGGCGCCGCGGCCGGGTCGGCCCCGACCCAGACGATGCGGTCGCCGTCGATGATCAGGGCCCGGAGGGGCGGGCCGGCAGGGACGCCGTCGCCCAGGGCATGGAGGCCGGCGCCGACGAGCAGCCGCCGGCCGGGCGTCACGCCCGCGCCCCCTGCGCGCGGCCGGCCGCCGCGGGCACCGGCGGTCCGTGGACCACCTGCCCGCCGACGACCGTGAGCACGCACGCCTCCGCGTGGTCGCCGTCGATCTCGAACGCGGCGAGGTCGGCTCGCTGCCCCGGCGCGATCCGGCCGACGGCGTCCTGGCGCGCGGCGCGACGCCCCCCCACGGTGGCGGCTTCGAGCGCGGTCTCCGGGTCGAGCCGGAACGCCGGCCGGTGATGGTGGACGGCGGCGTGGATCGCGGCCCAGGGATCGAGCGTGGTCGCCGTCACGTCCGAACCGAATGCGAGACAGACCCCCGCGTCGACGAGCGGGCCGAGCGGATTCATCCGTTCTGCACGCTGCGCGCCCAACCGGCGCTGGTACAGCCCGCCGCGGCGGCCCCACATGATGTCGAAGGTCGGCTGGACGCTCGCCACGACGCCGAGCGCCGCGAGCCGGGGGATCAGCGGCGTGGCCACGAGCGCGCAGTGCTCGAGGCGGTGCCGCGCGGCGTGGACGGCGGCCAGGCCGCAGCGGCCTGCCACCGCCTCGAGGATCTCGACCGCCTGCCGGACCGCGCGGTCACCGATGCAGTGCAGCCCGACCTGGACGCGTTGGCGGGTCGCCTCGGACACGAACGCGACCAGGTCCGTGTCGGCCTCGTAGAGGTGGCCCGCGCCGGCCGTGTCCGCGTAGTCCTCCTCCAGGGCGGCGGTGTGGCTGCCGAGGGTGCCGTCGAGCAGAAGGGCCCCGCCGACCTGGCGGAGCCCTCTCGCGGCGACGAAGTCGAGGTCGGTCGCCCCCCAGTAGGGGACGACCTCGATGGGCCAGTGCCCCTGCCGCCAGGCGTCGAAGTCCTCCGCGCCCATCTGGTCGGGGCCGTTCATCTCGTGCACGCTCGCGATGCCGAGCGAGGCCGCGTGGCGCGCGACCAGGGCGCGGGCCTCCCGCAGCTGCGCCTGGGGCAGCTCGGCGGAGAACCACCGGCGGGCCACGTGCGCGGCCTCCCGCCTGAGCAGGCCGGTCGGGTGACCGTCGGAGTCGCGCTCGACGCCCTCCGCGCGCGCCAGCGGGGCGGTCTCCAGGCTGATGCGGTCGATCACCGCCGAGTGCCCGTCGGCGCGGGTGAGCAGCACCGGCCGGCCTCCGGCCGCGCGCGCGAGCTCCTCGGCCGTCGGCGGGCGGCCTTCGGGGTAGGCGAGGTCGTCCCATCCGCTGCCCCAGATCACCCGGCCGGGGGTGACGTCGGCGATCGCCGCGACCGACGCCAGGCAGTCCTCCACCGACCGGCAGACGCTGAGGTCGAGCCCTCCGAGGAGCAGGCCGGTCGCGGTCAGGTGGACGTGCGCATCGACGAACGCCGGCTGCAGGACTGTGCCGGCCAGGTCGATCCGGCGGGCGCCCGCGGGGGCGTCGGAAGGGTCCTTCCCCACCCATCGGACGCGTCCGGAGTCGACGAGCACCGCGCGCGCCTCGGGCCGACGGGCGTCCAGCGTCCGCACCCGGTCGGCGACGAGGAGCAGCGCTGGTCCTCCGCTCGCCTCTGCAGCAGGCATCGGAGAGGATCGTACGCCGCGACGGCGGAAGTCATGCAGACCCGGAGCAGACTCCCGCGGACCGGCCTTACACGGTGGCCCGCCGGTACGCGGTCGACAGGGCGTCGGCGTACTCGTTCCACCGGGTGCCGGCGTGGGCGGCGGTCCATTCCAGTCGCAGCTCGGGCCGGGCGCGGGCCTTCGCGTACAGCGCCTTGACGAGGTCGAGGTTGGCGATCTCGCCGCCCTTGCGGGTCCATCCCCTGCGCGCCCACTGCGGCGCCCATTCGTTGATCGTGCGGACGCACAGGTTGCTGTCGGTGTAGACGGTGGCCGGCGTCCCCGTCGGAACCAGGTCGAACCCTTCGATCAGGGCGGTCAGCTCCATGCGGTTGTTGGTCGTGGCCGGGTCGCTGCCACGGGCCTGGTCGACGATCTCGCCTCGGACGACGTAGACGGCGCCCCAGCCGCCGGGACCGGGGTTGGGCTGGGCGCTGCCGTCGGTGAAGACGCCGTCGTCGGGTCCTTCCGTGTACTTCTCGAGCACCTCCGCAACGGTCAGGTTCTCCTCGACGGCGGCCGGTGTGCCGCGCCGGCGGCGCGACCCGGCGGCCGCGCCGGCGGCCTTCGCCGGCGTGCCGACGGCCCTCCCC
>JACCXR010000013.1 GCA_013696915.1 Euzebyaceae bacterium | reverse complement strand
TGATCGTCGTCTTCGTGCTGCTCGGGATCTTCACCGACGCCAGCTTCTCGGGGATCGCCGGGATCATCGCCGCGGTGGCCTTCGGTGCCGCGATGCTCGGGCTGATGTCGCTGCTGCTGACCCTGGTGGGGACGGTCCGCGAGCTCACCGCGACCGTGCAGCGGATCACCGAGCACACCGTGCCGCTGCTCGGCGGCATCAACGAGACCGTGGCCGGGGTCAACACCGAGCTCGCCCGTCTCGACACGGTCGTGGCGAGCGTGCAGCACATCTCCGGCCAGGCCGAGAGCATCGCCGACGTGGTCCACGCCGCCGTCGCGAACCCGCTGATCAAGGCCATCGCCTTCGTGACGGGTACGCGGGTCGCCGTGAAGGCCGCCCGCAGGGTCGACTGAACCCGTCCGTCGCTGAGAGTCGGGAGCACGATGTTCAAGCGAGCGTTCTTCGGGATGGTCGGGCTCGGCGCGGGCGTCGCGCTGGGCGTCTACGCCGTCCGCAAGGTCGAGGCCGCCCAGCGTCGCCTGATGCCCGAGGCGCTCGCCGCCTCGGCGGGCTCCCGCGTCGGGGGTGCGCGCGCGCGGATCGCCGAGGCCGTCGCCGCCGGCCGGGAGGCGGCTGCCGGCAAGGAGGCGGAACTCCGGGCGGTCCACCGTGTCCGTCAGGCGCCGTCACCACGACCCGCGCCCGAGTCCTGATGCTGTCCCCCGAGATCCGCCGCACCTTCCTCGACTTCTTCTCCGACCGCGACCACCGCGTGTGGCCGTCGTCGTCGCTGATCGCCAACGACCCGACCCTGCTGCTGACCGTGGCGGGGATGGTGCAGTTCAAGCCCTACTTCCTGGGCGAGGCCGTCGCCGACCACCCGCGCGCGGCCAGCGTCCAGAAGTGCGCCCGCACGAACGACATCGAGAACGTCGGGCTCACGACCAGGCACCAGACGGTCTTCGAGATGCTCGGCAACTTCAGCTTCGGCGACTACTTCAAGCGCGAAGCCATCCGGTGGGCCTGGGAGCTGTCGACGGCCGCTCCGCCGGTCGGGTTCGGCTTCGACCCCGAGCGCATCTGGGCGACGGTCTACGTCGAGGACGACGAGGCCGAGCGGCTGTGGCTGTCGGAGACCGACGTCCCGGCCGGGCGCATCGTCCGCCGCGGGAAGGAGGACAACTTCTGGTCCACCGGCGGGGCGGGGCCGTGCGGACCCTGCAGCGAGCTGTACTACGACCGCGGCCCCGACCACGGCGCCGACGGCGGCCCGGCGGTCGACGAGTCGCGCTACCTGGAGTACTGGAATCTCGTCTTCATGCAGTACGAGTGCGACGACCGGGAGGTCATCCTCGGCGACCTCCCCAAGCAGAACGTCGACACCGGCATGGGCCTGGAACGCATGGCGATGCTGCTCCAGGACGTCCCCAACGCGTTCGAGACCGACGTCCTGCGGCCGATGCTCGACAGGGCCGCGGAGCTGACCGGCGTCGCCTACGGCGTCGACGACCGGCACGACGTCAGCCTCCGGGTCGTCGCCGAGCACGCGCGCAGCGCCAGCCTGCTGACCGCCGACGGCGTGCTGCCCAGCAACGAGGCGCGCGGCTACGTCCTGCGGCGGCTGCTGCGCCGCGCGGTCCGCCACGTCCGGCTGCTGGGGTCCGAGCAGCCGATCATGCGCGCCATGGCCGAGACGGTCATCGACACCCTCGGCGACGCGTGGCCGGAGCTGCGCCAGCAGGCGCAGCTGATCACCCGCATCGCGGCGGCGGAGGAGGAGGGCTTCGCGCGGACGCTGCGGACCGGCTTGGCCATGCTCGACGAAGCGGTCGAGGGCGCGCACGAGCTCGGCATAGGGCGCCTTCCCCCGGACACGGCGTTCACCCTTCACGACACCTACGGGTTCCCCGTCGACCTCACCATCGAGATCGCCCGCGAGCGGGGCCTGGAACTCGACCGCGACGCGTTCGCCGGGCTCATGGAGGAGCAGCGGGCCCGGGCGCGCGCGGCGTCGAGGGGCGGCGCGGGCGCGGACGTGTCGCCGGAGGTGTACCGGCAGGCCGGCGAGCGCACCGGAAAGGTCGCCTTCCTCGGGTACACCGACCAGGCCGCCGAGACGCGCGTCGGCGCGCTGGTCGTCCCCGGCGGCTTGGTGGAGGTGGCCTCGGAGTCCGAGCAGGTCGAGCTCGTCCTGCCCCGCACGCCGTTCTACGCCGAGGGCGGCGGTCAGCTCGGCGACCACGGGACGATCGTCACCGACACCGGGCGCGTCGAGGTCGTCGACACCGTCTCTCCGCTCCACGGGCTGATCGTCCACCGCGGGCGGGTCGTCGCCGGCGAGGTGCACGCGGGCCAGGACGCGCACGCCGAGATCGACCACGAGCGGCGGGCGTCGATCCGCCGCGGCCACACGGCGACCCACGTCCTCCACGCGACCCTCAAGGAGGTCGTCGGCGCGCACGCCGCGCAGGCGGGCTCGGCGATCGACGCCGGCCGCTTCCGGTTCGACTTCCCCCACTTCGCACCGGTCGGGCGCGATCAGCTCGCCGAGGTCGAGGAGCGGGTCAACCGCCGCATCGCCGCCGACCCCGAGGTGCGCACGCTTGAGACCAGCCAGGAGCAGGCGCGCCGGATGGGTGCGACCGCCCTCTTCGGCGAGAAGTACGGCGACCGCGTCCGGGTCGTGGAGATCGGCGACTTCTCCTCCGAGCTGTGCGGCGGCACGCACGTCGCCCACGCCGCCGAGGTCGGGCTGTTCACGATCCTGTCCGAGGGGTCCATCGCCGCGAACCTGCGCCGCATCGAAGCGGTGACCGGTCCGGACGCGTTCTCCCACCTTTCGCGGGAGCGTCTCGTCGCCGACGAGGTCGCGCGCATGCTCAAGGTTTCCACGGACGAGGTCGTCGACCGCGTCGGCGGCCTGCTCGAGCGCGTCAGGACCGTCGAGAAGGAGCTGGCGCGCGCCCGCACGGACGCGCTGCTCGCCTCGGCCGACCGGTTGCTCGCCGGCGCGGAACGCGTCGGGGACGCCGCGGTCGTCACCGGCGCCGTGGCGTCCGCCGACCGCGACGGGCTCAAGGCGCTCGCGCTGGAGCTGCGCAACCGTGCCGGCAGCGGCGTCGTGGTGCTCGGCACCGCCACGCCGGACGGCAAGGCGCAGCTGATCGCCGCCGTCAGCGCCGACCTCGCCGCCCGCGGCGTCGAGGCGCGCGCGATCCTCCAACCCGGAGCCCGGGCGGGCGGGGGCGGCGCCGGCGGCAGGGGCGACGTCGCGC
>JACCXR010000290.1 GCA_013696915.1 Euzebyaceae bacterium | reverse complement strand
AGCGCCGGATCCGCCACGTCCCCGTCGTCGAGGACGGGCACCTCGCCGGCATCGTCTCGATTGGCGACGTCGTGAAGTCGCGCATGGACGAACTGGAGACCGAGGCCGAGTCCCTCCACGACTACGTCACCGGCAGCTACTGAGCCGCGCTCGCCGTCTGCTGGAAGAGGGTCACGGTCAGCGGCTCGCCACCGCAGCTGAGCGCCACCCGGTTGACGACCCTGCCGCCAGGGACGGTGTGGCGGTAATCGGTGCCCTCGGTGACGGCCGGCAGGGACAGCTGGCACGTTCCCTCTAGGAGGGCCTTGACGTTGCCGCCGGTCATGTTCGCGAGCTCTCCGATGACGTCACGGGTCTCCTCGTCGTCGACGTCGGCGACCGGCCGCTCGAACATGATGGCGGTCGCCCGGCGCGCGAGCGCCGCCGAGCAGTCGAGGGTGACCGCGCCCTGGTAGGCGCCGGTGATCTGGACGCACCCGGTGAACACCCGTCCGGCGGTGTTCTGCCCGCCGTCCGCGCCGGCGGGCGCTAGGTCCAGCCCGAGGACGGCGCACCAGACGTCCCCGGCGATCTGGACGATGTCGGCGTCGGTCACGGTCATCGGACGCCTTTCAGGCGGTAGGACGGCCCGTGCCCGAGTTGGACGCGCTTGAAGCCGTCGTCGAGGTTCAAGGTCGTCTCGGCGCCGCCGAGGAAGAGGGTCCCGTCGGGACGGAGCACGCTCCGCACCTTACCGAGGATCGCCCGCTTCGTCGGGGTCGCGAAGTAGATCAGGACGTTGCGGAGGAACACGACGTCGGCCGCGGGCAGCGGCGGCCGGTCGCCGACCAAATTGAGCTGTCGGAACTCGACCGCCCGCCGCAGATCGTCGGAGATCTGCCACTGGGTGCCGGCGCGGGTGAAGTGCTTGACCAGCAGTCGCGCGGGCAGCCCGCGGTTCACCTCCAGCTGGGAGAACCGTCCCGCGCGGGCCCGCTCGACCATCTGCGACGACAGGTCGGTAGCGACGATCCTCACCCGCCAGCCCGCCAGGGCCGGGAACCGTTCGTGCAGGAGCATCGCGATCGTGTACGGCTCCTGCCCGCTCGAGCAGGCGGCCGACCAGATCGTCAGGGTGCGGGTCTGCGCGCGCCGGCGCATCAGTTCCGGGAGCACCTCCTGTGCCAGCGCCTCGAACGGGCCGATGTCGCGGAAGAACGACGTCTCGTTCGTCGTCATGGCCTCGACCACCTGGGTGGCCAGACCGCCGCTCGGCGCGATGCGGAGCCGGGCCACGAGGTCGTCGACGGACCCCAGGCCGGCGGCACGGGCGACCGGGGCCAGCCGCGCGTCGGCGAGGTAGGCCTGGCGCGACTCGAGCGCGATCCCGGATCGCCCGGCGACCAGGTCGCGGACGTAGTCGAAGGCCGCGGTGCTGACGGTCATGCCGCGGGGTGGGCCGGCGGCCTGGAAACGGAGGCGGGCCGCGGTCGCGCGGCACGCCGGGCGATCTCCGCCGCCATGCCGTCCAGGGGCAGGACGCGGTCGGCCAGACCCGCCTCGGCGACCGCGCGGGGCATCCCCCACACGACACTCGAGGTTTCGTCCTGGACCAGGATCTGCGCCCCGGCTGCCCGCATCCGGCGCGATCCGGCCAGCCCGTCCCGGCCCATGCCCGTGAGCACGATGCCGAGCGCCCGGGGTCCGTAGGCGGCGGCGACCGAGTCGAACAGGACGTCGACCGCGGGGCGGCAGCGGTTGACCGGCGGTTCCTGGTGGGTGCCGAGACGGACGGCGTCGGCGTCGCGCAGGACCACCAGGTGATGGTCGCCCGGGGCCAGCCAGACCCCGCCCGGTTCCAGCACAGCGCCCGCGGCGGCCTCTCGGACCCGAAGCGGGGTCATGCCGTCCAGCCGCTCGGCGAGCAGGCGGGTGAACATGGCCGGCATGTGCTGGACCACCACGACGGGCACGTTCAGGTCCGCCGGCAGGCCGGCGACGAGTGCGGCCAGGGCGTTCGGGCCGCCGGTCGAGACGCCGATCGCCACGACGTCCGCCGGGAGGGGCGGCATCGCCGCCGGCGGCTGCACCGGCGGGGCGACCACGGCCGCCGGCCCGATGACGCAGGGGGCGCCCAGCGCCGTGATCTTCGGTAGCAGCTCACGGCGGATGTAGGCGACCGCCTCGTCGGCTCCGCCGAGCCCGGCCGGCTTCGTGACGTAGTCGTTCGCGCCACCCGCCAGCGCGTCGAGGGTCGCGGCCGCGCCCCGCTCGGTGAGCGCGCTGAACATGATGACCGGCAGCCGCGGGTGGGTGCGGCGCAGCCCGGCGAGGGTGGCGAGGCCGTCGAGCACCGGCATGTCGAGGTCGAGGACGACGACGTCGGGCCGGAGCTGGCCCACCTTCGCCAGCGCGACCTGCCCGTTGGGGGCGGTGCCGCAGACGGTCGAGCCGGTGTCGTCGGTCAGCGCCAGGGTCAGCAGGCGCCGGGTGACGGCCGAGTCGTCCACGGCCAGCACCCGCACCGGTTTCACGCCGCGGCCGCGGGCACGAGTCCGAGCAGAGCGAGCTTGTCCCGAAGGGCGGCGGGCGTGAACGGCTTCATGAGGTACTCGTCGGCTCCGGCCTCCAGCGCGGTGACCATCTGGTCGACCTCGGTCTCGGTGGTCACCATGATCAGGCGCATGCCGTCGTGGGCGGCGTCGTCCCGGACGCGGCGGAGCAGGCCGAGGCCGTCGAGCCGGGGCATGTTCCAGTCGACGAGCGCCACGTCGGCTGGTCCGTCGAGCTGCAGCCGGGCAATGGCCTGGACGCCGTCGGCCGCCTCGGCGACGGAGAAACCGAGCTTGGACAGGGTGCGGCCGATGATCATCCGGACGGCGCGGGAGTCGTCGACGACGAGCGCGTGCATGGACATCTGGTTCTCCTCCGGGTAAGGGGGGGTCAGTAGCGGAACGTGCCGACGAGTTGCTGCAGGTCGCCGGCCATGCGGGAGAGCTCGCCGGCGGCGCGCTGGGTCTCGGTCGCGCCGGCGGCCGTGGATTGCGCGGCCTCGGCGACGCCGGAGACGTTGCCGGCGATCTCGGCGCTGCCGGCAGCGGCCTGGGTGACGTTCCGGCCGATTTCGCCGGTCGTGGCGGTCTGCTGCTCGACGGCGCCCGCGATCATCAGCTGGTTGTCGTTGATCTTGCCGATGACCCCGCTGATCTCACCGATCTGCTGGCCGGCGGTACGGGCGTCGGCCTGGAGCGCGCCGATCCGGCCGGCGATGTCGCCGGTGGCCTTCGCGGTCTCCTTCGCGAGCTCCTTGACTTCGCTCGCGACGATCGCGAAGCCGCGCCCCGCCTCGCCGGCACGGGCCGCCTCGATCGTGGCGTTGAGGGCGAGGAGGTTCGTTTGCTCGGCGATGGACGTGATCAGGTCCACAACCGCGCCGATCTCGGCGCTGGAATCCGCGAGCTGCGCGACGGAGGCGGTGGTCGCCTCGGCGATCGCCACGCCGGACGCCGCGACCCGGACCGCCGCGTTGGCGTTCTCGGAGATGTCGCCGATCGACGCGGACATCTGCTCGGCGGCGGCCGCCACCGTGACGACGTTGCGGGAGACCTGCTCGGCCGCTGCCGAGACGGCGCCCGCCTGGGCCGACGTCTCCTCGGCGTTGCCGGCCATCTGGTGGCTGACCGCGGTCAGCTCGTCGGCGGAGCTCGACAGCTGCAGGGCGTTCTCCGCGAGCACGCCGGCCATGTGCCGCAGCGGCCGGGAGATCGCGCGGGCGACGAGCAGGCCCAGCACGAGGGCGGCGCCGACCGCGACGAGCAGCGTCACCACGATGGTCTGCCGCTGGGTGGCGTAGACGTCCGCGGACGCGGCTGCCGCTTGGGCGGCGTCGGCGACCTCGAACTCCTGGAGGCGTTCCAGGGCATCGTCGAGCTGGCTTGCCAGCTGTGCGCCCTCCCCGCTGGCGACGGCCATGGCTGCGTCGTCGTCGTTGGAGCGTGACAGGGGCAGCGTCTGCTCGTCGAGCACGACGAGGTAGCGGTCCCAGGCCAGCCCGAAGTCGTCCAGGCCCGCGGCTGCGGCGTCGGCCTCACCGCCGCCGTAGGCGGTCAGGAACTCGTCGACGCGGGTCCGCTGCGTCGCCAGGATGTCCTCCTGGGCGGCCATCGTGGCGTCGTCCGGGGAGATGACGTGGGTGAGGGCGGCGAGCGCGACCCGGTCCGTGGCGGTGCGGAGGTCCGCCAGCTCGGCGAGGTGGACCGTGTTGTCGGTGTAGAGATCCTGGGTGGCGGCCGCGAGCACGCCCATCCGCAGGATCGCGCTCACGCCGAGGCCGACCATCGCGACGACCAGGACCGCCAGCACCGCCAGGATCTTCGTGGCCACCGAGCGGTCGGCGCACCAGCCGGGCAACGAGCGGCGTCGGGGAGCGTCAGTGGCCGCGCGGCCGGCCGTGGTCGAGTCGAGCGTCACTGCGGTCATGGTCGGGTCTCCTGGTGCAGGGGGGGCGGGGGGAGCGGGGCGGGTTCCAGGGCGAGAGTCGCGTCCACGTCGAGGACCAGCAGCAGGGAGTCGGGGAGTCGGTAGGAGCCGCGCAGCACGTCGCGCAGCCGGTCGTTGTCCGTCTCCGGCAGGGGCGCGAAGGTGTGTTCCGGGGGCTCCACGAC
>JACCXR010000576.1 GCA_013696915.1 Euzebyaceae bacterium | reverse complement strand
GGGGGCGCGGCGGCCGCGCCGGTAACTCCCATACCCGACCCGGTGGCGGCGGCCGGTGCGGCCGTGGCGGCGGCGGTGCGCGGTCTGCGCGCGTCGTCGGGTCTCGGTCGCCGGGTGCTGGTGCTGGCCGGCGGGGGCGGGACCGGCCGGGTTGGTCTCGCGGCGGCCCGCGACCTGCGCGCGGACGGCCACGAGATCACCGTCGTGACGTCGGCAGGATCGACACCGACGCCCCCGCGGGCGCCGGACGCCTCGGCGTTCGACGGCACCCTGAGCGAGACGGACGTGGTGGTCGACGCTCTGGTCGGCACCGGGCTGCGTGGGCGGCTCGACGGGATGCCGCTCGCGATCGCCCTGGAGCTGCGCCTGCAGTTCGTGCCCGTGGTGGCGGTGGACGTGCCCACCGGCCTCGACCCGGATCGCGGCATGGTCGGCGACATCATCCCGGCCGACGTCACCGTCGCCCTGGACCGACCGCGGCCTGGGCTGTCGGCGCCGGGCATGTCGCCGTTCGCGGGCGATGTCTACGTCGCCGACCTCGCCGGTGGCGGCCTCGCCCGCCTCGTCCCCTCCGGCGACCCGGACGGCTGGCGGGAATGAGGGCGGCAGCGCGCGACTGGCGTGACGCGTCAGGCCGCGAAGCCGGGGGAATACCGACGAGCATGGCTGTCTCCGGCTGGAATGCCCCCCACGAGCAGACCGACCCGCGAGCGGACCGCCTGCCCGCCGCGTCACGGGCCGTCGAGGCGGCGGCGCGGTGAAGGCCGCGCGGCAGGCCAGCGACCTGTGGTGGAAGAACGCGGTCATCTACTGCCTCGACGCCGAGACGTTCCTCGACTCCGACGGCGACGGCTGCGGCGACTTCGCCGGCCTCACCCAGCGGGTGGACTACCTCGCCGGCATGGGCGTCACGTGCATCTGGCTGATGCCGTTCTTCCCCTCGCCCGACCTGGACGACGGCTACGACGTCACCGACTTTTACGGCGTCGACCCGCGGCTGGGGACGCTCGGCGACTTCGTCGAGTTCGTCCGCACCGCCCGGCACCGGGGCATCCGCGTCATCGCGGATCTGGTGGTCAACCACACCTCCGATCGGCATCCGTGGTTCCAGGCCGCGCGGTCCGACCGGGACTCGCCGTACCGCGACTACTACGTCTGGCGGGACACCCCGCCGGCGGACGGCGACGAGGGCGTGGTGTTCCCCGACGCCGAGGACAGCCTGTGGGAGCTCGACGAGCAGACCGGGCAGTACTACCTGCACCGCTTCTACGCCCATCAGCCGGACCTCAACGTCGCGCACCCCGCCGTCCGCGACGAGGTCGCGAAGATCATCGGGTTCTGGCTCGAGCTGGGACTGTCGGGCTTCCGGGTCGACGCGGTGCCGTTCTTCCTCGAGATCGAGTCGGAGGTCGGCGACGTCGACCTCGACCCGCACGACTACCTGCGAGACCTGCGCGCGTTCCTGTCCCGGCGGCGCGGCGACGCGGTGCTGCTCGGCGAGGTCAACCTGGACCCGGCGGAGCAGCGCCGGTTCTTCGGCGACGAGGACGGCGACGAGCTGCACATGCTCTTCAACTTCATCGGCATGCAGGCGATGTACCTGTCCCTGGCGCGGGCGGACGCGGGGGCGCTCGAGGAGGCGCTGCGCGCGCTGCCGCCCGTGCCGCCCGACAACCAGTGGGCGAGCTTCGTCCGCAACCACGACGAGCTGACGCTCGACAAGCTCAGCGACGCCGAGCGCGCGGAAGTGTTCGCCGCCTTCGGGCCCGACGAGGACATGCAGCTGTTCGGCCGAGGGCTGCGCCGGCGCCTGCCGCCGATGCTCGACGGCGACCAGCGCCGCATCCGCATGGTCTACAGCCTGATGTTCTCGCTGCCGGGAACCCCGGTGCTGTTCTACGGCGAGGAGATCGGCATGGGCGAGAACCTCGCCGTCGAGGGGCGGCTGAGCGTCCGCACGCCCATGCAATGGTCCGACGAGCGCAACGCGGGGTTTTCCGACGGGGACGCGTCCACGCTGCCCATCGCCGTCGTCGAGGACGCGACCTACGGCTCCTCGGCGGTGAACGTCGCGGATCAGCGGCGCGACCCCGAGTCGCTGCTGAACTGGATGGAGCGGCTCATCCGGCGCCGCAGCGAGTGCCCCGAGTTCGGCTGGGGCGAGTGGCAGCTGATCGCGACCGCCGAGCCGGCGCTCTTCGCCCACCGCTGCGACTGGGAGGGCAGCACGGTGATCGCCGTCCACAACCTGTCGTCGCGGGCGTGCACGACGACGTTGGAGATTTCCGAACCCGACGACTGCGAGGGCCTCATCGACCTACTGGGGGACCGTGACGAGGTCCCGTTGGAGGCCGGGGGGCTGCAGCTCGACCTCGACCCCTACGCCTACCGCTGGTTCCGCGTGCGGCGCCGGGGCCAGCGCCTGCTGCCGTGATCACCTGTGGCGCTTACGGGGCAATTCTCGAACCCGGATAGGGCGTCTGATCGATGACCTGGACACCACGCACGCCAGGTGTGGGGCAGGGCATCACGCAGCGGGCCTGCGGTTGGGACGGCGGGACGGACTCGCTCGACACTGGTGACGAACGGCACTGCGACGTGCATGCGGGGGGATCCCAGGCCGGTGCATCGCGCTAGGATCACGAGGATGTCGCCAGCACCTGCGCCCATCTTCGCCGTTGGCGATGTCGTCCTCGTGCCTTGAACTCGAGGAGCGCAAGGGGATCATTCGGGCCGTCGACGCCCAACTGGGATACGTGGCCGTCGACCTCATCATCGAGGGCCACCCGGAACGCTTCAGTTTCCCGGTGACAGCAGTCTTACCCGCGCATGGCGACGACGATGAACCGCCAGAGGGGGATCAGCCTTGGGCTGGCGAAGTCTCGGACAATACGGTGCTCAAGGCGGTCCTCAAGGCAGTTGGGGCAGGCCGACCGGTTTCGGTCCACCTGGTGCGCACCACGGATGACGACGGTGAGCCACTCCTGTTCCTCGACGTTGTTCTGCTCGACCCCGCCGATCAAAACCTGCGGACGGCCGACCTGCTGGCTCTCCAAACCCTGGTCCGCGACACCGTCTTCTCCGCTGTGCAGGAGAGGGCCATCGTGATCGCCCAAGTGCTCCCCCTTGAAGCGAGCGCCGTTTGACGCCGGCAAGCCTCTTGGCAGTTGCTGGCGAACTGGCCACGCCCCCGGGGCCTGGAGCACCGTCGCAAGCGCGGCTACGACGCTCGATCTCCACCGGCTACTACGCTGTCTCCACGCCGCGCTCGAGGTCTGTGCGTCGCAAGGCGCCGGGGTAACAGGTGACACCGACGCCAGGGATGCAATTCGTAGATCCGTCACGCATGCCAAGCTGAAGGTTACGGCCGACAAGATCATCAAGGCACCACCGCACGTCCCCACCACACAGGGGCGAGGTCGCGCCGCGGATGCCCTTGCCTTCAAACTCCGCCGAGACGGATGGTCTGCGGCGATGAACGACTTCCGGAGGCTACAAGAGCAGCGGCACAACGCCGATTAGGACCTCTCCTACCGGGTCTATCTACAAGCAACTCCGCCGCGCACGCTCAGGCGACATCGACCTGCGCCTTTTTCGCGCAGCACATCACCGGTCCGCAGGGGCGCGCGTTCTACGTACTTGTGTCATTCTAATCTCCCACCGGGGGGTGCATCACTGGCTGGGCCGTTGTCTCTGCGACAACGTTGTGGGGACGGTGGGACTCGAACCCACACTGGACCCGGTTTTAAGCCGGGCGCCTGCTGCCGGTTGGGCTACGTCCCCGCGGAGCCGATCGTAGCCGTTGGATGCTCTGGAGTGTCAGCCCTCCTCCGGGATCAGCGACTGGTCGGAGACGAAACCGATCCCGTCGACGTCCGACAGTGCGCGGAAGACCTCGCGGGCCGTCTCGTCGCGACAGCGCACCATGATGCGGGCGACGACCTCGTCCCCGAACGGCTCGAGCGCCACCTCCCGGCTCGGGGCGCCGTGCTCGGCGAGCAGACGCTGCGCCGCGCCGACGGCACCGAGATCCTTCGCGACGACCTGGATCGTCCGCTCGTCGAGCGCGTGCCCGCCGATGAGGCGCCCTGACAGCCAGTCGAGCGGGCCGAGGACGAACACCGTCACGACCACGAGCGCGATCGCGATCCCGAAGGCGCCCATGCCGGCGCAGAGCCCGATGGCCATCGCGCTGAACAGCGCCGCGGCCGTGGTCAGCCCGTGAACACGTCCGCTGGAGGCGAAGATGACTCCCGCACCCATGAAGCCGATGCCCGAGACGACCTGCGCCGCGATCCGGGTCTGGTCGGACACGTCGCTGCTGCCGGTGCCGACGATCGACACATCGCCGAGTGCGGCCGACGCCGTCGCGACCACCACGTGCGTCCGCAGGCCGGCCGGCTTCCCGCGCAGTTCGCGGTCCAGACCCACAGGAATCGCAAGGCCCATCGCGACGAGGATCCGCACGAGCGGTTCGAGGTCCACGCGCCCTCCTCCCAGGCCCAGCCGCACAACGTTCGAAGGGTAGGCGACACTATCGTCGCCTACCCTTCAAACGTTGGAGGAGGGGCGGCGGAGGCTTGGAGGAATGGCGGCCGAGGCGAGGAGCGGGCAGCGCAGCGCGATCCCGGGCCGCTCCCGCACCTCCTCGAGCGTCCGGGGGATCGGGGCCCGCGCGGCGAGGCCGACCACGAGCAGGACGACGGCCGCCCCCGCGGTCACCAGCCCGGCAAGCCGACGCCCCAGCGCCGCCGCCGTCGCGCCGGCCACCGCCAGCACGAACACCGTGAACGTCGCTGCCACCGGGGCGGGGACGAAGTGGACGGAGATGTGGGCGACGAAGACGTCCATCCAGCGCTCGTGGGGCAGGTCGGCCGCAAGGAACAGGACGTCGGGCATGGCCGAGAGCAGCCGGCCGGCAGCCGCGGCCAGCACCACGTCGAGCGCCGGGCCGCGGGTGCTCACCCGCCCTCCCCGCACGAGCACGAGCACCGCCACCCCCGCCGCGACGCCGGTGAAGCCGTGGATGAAGTAGTGGAACTGCGCCCCGTGGGCGGCGTACTGCCAGTACAGGTAGGACTCGAAGCCGACCACCGCCGCCACCGTAAGCGCGCGTCTCACCGCGCCCCCTGCAGCATGACGTCCATCTCGCGGTCGTTCGCCGCGAGGTTCGGGTCGAACGTCCGGTACCGCACGCGGCCGTCTCCGTCGATGACCGCGTATCCCGGGCCGACGCGCCCGTCGTTGGTCAGCAGACCGTAGGCCAGGGCCACTTCCGGGTCGTCGGTGATGGTCACGCGGCCGCCGACGGCCGGCGCCTCGCAGCCGGTGCACACGACCAGGAGCAGCGGCTCCCCCGGCGTTTGCCCGAGCCCGTCCAGCAGCGGTGCGGGCTCGTCCAGGTAGAACATCCCGAGCTGCTGGAGCGGATCGAACGGCGGCCCGGATCGCGGGTCCGCGCCGGCCAGCCAGGCGGTCAGGACGACCGCGC
>JACCXR010000532.1 GCA_013696915.1 Euzebyaceae bacterium | reverse complement strand
CGGCCCGACGCCGCGGAGGCGGTCGCCCGCCTGGTCCTCCAGGCCCTCGACGGTGCGGCCGGCCGCGCCACCGCCGCCCCCCTGGACGACAATGGATCCCGACGATGAACGATCACCCCACCGCGCTGCGGCCGGGCGCCCGCGTCCACCTCGTGGGCATCGGCGGCGCCGGCATGAGCGCGCTCGCGCAGATCCTGCTCGAACGCGGGCACCCGGTGAGCGGCAGCGACCTGCGCGGGGGGCCGGCGTGCGCCGCGCTGGCGGCCATGGGAGCCGCCGTCGCCGTCGGGCACGACGCGGCGCACGTCGACGGCGCCGACCTCGTCGTCGTCTCCAGCGCGGTGCCGTCGGCGAACCCGGAGATCGGCCGCGCCGCCCGGCTCGGCATCCCGACGATCGTCCGCGCCGAGCTGCTCGAGCTGCTTCTCGCCGGCAGCCGACGGCTGCTCGTCACCGGCACCCACGGCAAGACCACGACGACGTCGATGGCGACGGTCGCACTGCAGTCGGCCGGGCTGGACCCGTCGTTCGCGATCGGCGGCACGCTCCACGACGCCGGCACGAGCGCCCACCACGGCCGCGGCGACGTCTTCGTGGCGGAGGCCGACGAGGCCTACCGCTCCTTCCTCCGGCTCACGCCCGACTGCGCCGTCGTCACGAACGTCGAGATGGACCACCACGACGCCTACGCCGACGAGGCGGCCGTCGCGACCGCCTTCCGCCGGTTCCTCGCCCGCCGGACGCCCGGCGCCCCCGCGCTGGTCTGCCGTGACGACGCCGGGGGGGCGGCCCTGCTCGACGACGCGGGGCCTCCCACCGTCGCCTACGGCGAGCACCCGGACGCGAGCCTGCGGGTGGCCGGCGTCGAGCTCGCGCCGGACGGGTCGGCCTTCCGGCTGTCGTCGGGGGTGGAGGACCTCGGCCGCTTCGAGCTGCGTCTGCCCGGGCGGCACAACGTCCTCAACGCCGCCGCCGCGGTCGGCGCCGCGCTGTGGGCCGGCGCGGACATCGACGCGGTCCGGGCTGGCCTCGCCGGCTTCCACGGCGCCCAGCGCCGGTTCCAGCGGCTCGGAGACGCCGGCGGGGTGACCGTCGTCGACGACTACGGCCACCACCCGACGGAGATCGCCGCCACCATCGCCGCGGCGCGTCAAACCCTGCCCCACGGTCGGCTGGTCGCGGTCTTCCAGCCGCACCGCTACTCCCGGACGGCGGCGCTCGGGGCGGCGCTC
Organism: Euzebyaceae bacterium; assembly: GCA_013696915.1. GTDB lineage: Bacteria > Actinomycetota > Nitriliruptoria > Euzebyales > Egibacteraceae > JACCXR01. The sequence goes on along the minus strand of JACCXR010000532.1, from coordinate 3,857 downwards.
GGCACGTCCCTGGCGGCCGCCGACCTGGTGGTCGTGACCGACGTCTACCCGGCCGGCGAGGCCGCGGTGCCCGGCGTCACCGGCGCGCTGGTCGCGGACGCGGCCGCCGCCGCCGGCGCCGACACCCGCTTCGTCCCGTCCACCGGCGACGTCGCCGAGACGGTGGCCGCGCTTGCAGCCGAGGGGGACCTCGTCCTGACCCTCGGCGCCGGTGACATCACCGAGGTGGGACCGGTGCTCCTGAGGCTGCTGGAGGGCCGGCGTGGCTGACGAGGGGCTCATCGACGAGCTCCGGACGGCGGTCTCCGGCACGGTCAGCGCCGGGGAGCCGCTGGCGCGCCACACGACGCTGAAGGTGGGCGGCCCGGCCGCCGCACTGGTGCGGGCGGAGTCGGCGGGCGACGTCGCAGTGGTCGCGCGGGTCTGCGGGCGGCACCGGCGCCCGTGGCTGGTCCTCGGCCGCGGCAGCAACCTGCTGGTCGCGGACGCGGGGTGGCCCGGCGTCGTCGTCACGCTCGGCCGGGCGTTCCGCGGGGTCGAGGTCGAGGGGGAGTCCGTCGTGGCGGGGGCGGCCGAGCCGATGCCGGTGCTCGCCGGCACCGTCGCGCGCCACGGCCTGGGCGGCCTGGAGTTCGGGGTCGCGATTCCGGGGACGCTCGGCGGGGCCGTGCGGATGAATGCCGGCGCGCACGGCCGCGAGCTGCGCGTGGTGCTGGCGTGGGCGGAGGTCGTGCGGCTGGGCCGCGACGGCGCGGTCGAGCGCTGGGATGCGGCCGACCTCGAGATGACCTACCGGCACACGGCCCTGCCCGCCGACGCCGTCGTCCTGCGCGCGCGTCTCGACCTCGCGCACTGCGAGCCCGGCCGCCTGGCGGCGGAGATGGAGCAGATGCGGCGGTGGCGCCGCGCGCACCAGCCCGTCAACTCCCCGTCGTGCGGCAGCGTCTTCCGCAACCCCCCCGGCGACTCCGCCGGCCGGCTCATCGAGACCGCCGGCCTGAAGGGCTACACCGTCGGGGGCGCGACGGTCAGCGCGGTGCACGCGAACTTCATCACCGTGGCGGCCTCCGCGACGGCGGCGGACGTGCACGCCGTCATCAGCGCCGCCCGGGCGGCGGTGCTCGAACGCCACGGGGTGGCGCTGGAGACGGAGGTCGTCCTCGCGGGCTTCCCGGGCGCGGGTGGCTTGTGAGCACCGACACCTCCGCAAGGCCCGGAGGGGCGATGGACGAGCGGATCCGCGCGCGTCGCCGGGAGGTCCGCGCCGCCGGCGCCCGCCGAAGGCGGCGCATCGCGGCGAGCATCATCGTGCTCGTGCTCCTGGCGGCGGCCGTCGTCGCCGTCGCGCGCAGCCCGCTGTTCGGGATCGGCGAGGTGCGCGTGCGCGGCGTCGACGATCCCGGCGCCGCGGCGGAGGTGGTCGCGACGGCGGCCGTGATCGAGGGCGAGAACCTCCTGGCCGCCGATCTCGGTGCCGCAGAGGCCCGGGTCGCCGGGCTCCCGTGGGTCCGAGGTGTCCGTGCGGCCCGGATCCCGCCCGCCACCGTCGAATTGCGCGTGGACCCGCGCGTGCCCGCTGCGGTCGTGCGCCTCCCCGGCGCGGCATGGCTGGTGGACGCCGACGGCTTCGTCCTCGCCGGGGGTGCCCGCGACGACCTCGTTGCGATCGACGCGCCCGACGCGGTGCTGCCCGGCGTCGGCGACCAGATCGCCGACGGGGCGGTCCGCGCCGCGCTCGCGGTCCACGCGGGCCTGCCGGCGCCGCTGCGGGACGCGATCGACCGGTACGACGCCCCGAGCGACCGCGGCCTGCGATTCCACCTGCGGCCGCCAGGGGCGGGCGGCGCGGCCGGCGGGGTCTGGGTCCGGTTCGGGGCCGCCGAGCGGATCGACGCCAAGGCACGGGTGCTCGCCGCGCTCATCGCCGCGGCGGCGGCCCAGCCGCAGCCCATCGCCGAGTTCGATGTCCGCGTGCCCGACAACCCGGTGCTGCTGCCCGGATGACGGGCTCGCGTGCCCGACAATCCGGTGCTGCTTGCCGGATTGAACCCGGGCCTCCGGCTGCGCCGGCCCCAGTTCCCGTCGGGGTTGCTTGACTCAGCGGGGGACGGTTGCGTATGGTCACCGCCAACAAGAGGTTTACATAAGTATAACGCTCCGCTCAAGGGTGAGGGTTAGGCCCACCCCTCCCCGCGCATGGCCGTACAAAGGCGCCTCCCAGCTCGGGGGGCCGGTAACAGAAGGAGAGCCCTGTGGCGGCACCGCAGAACTATCTGGCGGTCATCAAGGTCGTCGGCACCGGCGGCGGCGGCGTGAACGCGGTCAACCGGATGATCGAGGCGAACCTCAAGGGCGTCGAGTTCATCGCGGTGAACACCGACGCCCAGGCGCTGCTGATGTCCGACGCCGACGTCAAGCTCGACGTGGGACGGGAGCTCACCCGCGGCCTGGGCGCCGGCAGCGACCCGGAGGTCGGCCGCCGAGCGGCCGACGAGCATCGCGAGGAGATCGAGGAGGTGCTCAAGGGCGCCGACATGGTCTTCGTCACGGCCGGGGAGGGCGGCGGCACCGGCACGGGCGGCGCGCCGGTCATCGCCGAGATCGCCAAGAGTCTCGGCGCCCTGACCATCGGCGTCGTCACGCGGCCGTTCAGCTTCGAGGGCCGGCGCCGCAGCGTGCAGGCCGAGAAGGGCATCGACACCCTGCGCGCGGCGGTCGACACGCTGATCGTCATTCCGAACGACCGCCTGCTGGAGATCTCCGACAGCGAGACGTCGGTGCTGCAGGCGTTCCGGCTCGCCGACGACGTGCTCCTCCAGGGCGTCCAGGGGATCACCGACCTGATCACCACGCCCGGCCTGATCAACACCGACTTCGCCGACGTGTCCACGGTCATGCGTGACGCCGGGAGCGCCCTCATGGGCATCGGCAAGGCGCGCGGGGAGAACCGGGCCCTCGAGGCGGCGCGCATGGCGATCAGCTCCCCGCTGCTCGAGGCGTCGGTCGACGGCGCGCGCGGCGTCCTGCTGATGATCGCCGGCGGCAGCGACCTCGGGCTGCACGAGGTGAACGAGGCCGCCGAGATCATCGCGCAGGCGGCCGACGCCGACGCGAACATCATCTTCGGCGCCGTGATCGACGACGCGCTCGGCGACGAGGTGAAGGTGACCGTCATCGCGGCCGGCTTCGCCGACCTCCCCAAGCCGGCCGGGAAGCCGTCGTCCGGGCTGCGGCCGGTGGAGCGCCGGGACACGGAGCCGGCGGCGGCATCGCGAGCCCAGCCGTCGGGCCGTCCGGCGCGCGACCTCGGCGACGACGAGGACGAAGAGGACGAGGTCTTCCGTCGGCGCGGTGAGCGTCACCCGGTCGTGATCTCCGACGACGACGACGACCTCGACATCCCCTCGTTCCTGAAGCGGTGAGCCGGACGGCCACGGCGACGTCGTCGTCCGCACAGCCGGTCGACCGCCCCGACCGGTTCGCCGGCGGCGCGCGCGCTCTCTTCGGCGGGCGCGGACTCGGCAACGCGTCCCTGGTCGTGGGGCCGGGCGGCGGTGACGGCCGCCGCCGCGCGCTCGGCCGTGCGGGCCTGCGGCCGTCTGACGCCGTGTTCATGGAGCAGGTCCATGGCGGCGGCGTCGCGCGCGTCGGGAGGGCCGACCGCGGACGGGGCGAGCGCGACCACCGCACAGCGGTGCCCGGGGTGGACGCGCTGGTCACGACCGACACCGATGTCGCGCTCGTCGTCCTCACGGCAGACTGCGTGCCCGTCCTGCTCGTCGCGCCCGGCGGCGTCGGCGCGGTCCACGCCGGCCGCCGCGGCGTGCAGGCCGGCGTCGTCGCGGCCGCCGTCGCCG
>JACCXR010000528.1 GCA_013696915.1 Euzebyaceae bacterium | reverse complement strand
GACGACGGCCTCGCGCAGACCAGCGGCGACGCACTCGGCGGCCGCACCGTCGGGCAGCCGGCCCGAGACGTCGGCCACCGCCCGCTGGACCAGCCGCACCGCAAGGGCCCGGTCCCCCGTGAGCAGGTAGGCCAGCCCGAGCGCCGCCGGAAGGTCGGCCTGGAGGTCGGGCGCGGTCGCGGCGATCATCATCCGTCCTGACGCCCCGGGGGCCGGGTTGGTTCCCGCCACCCGGCGATCGGCGGGCGGGGCGATACGGTGCGCCGGTGTCCACCCAGGTATCGCGCCTCCGCCAGAGCCTCGCCCTCGCGATCGGGCTGTGCTGCCTGACGCTGCTGGCGGGCTGGTGGACGAAAGCCCGGTGCCTGGACGGCGGCTGGACCGACGGGGAGGAGTTCGCCGGCTGGTGCTACACGGACGTCTACGCGCTCTACTTCGCCGACCGGATCGGCGAGGGAGCGGTGCCCTACCTCGACGCCCCGGTCGAGTACCCGGTCCTGACCGGGGCGCAGATGTGGCTCACCGGCCTGGTCGCCGACACGCCGGCCGGCTACTACCACGCGACCGCGTGGACCGGCGCGGCGCTGCTGCTCGGCGCCCTCCTGCTGCTCGACCGGGCCGGCGCGGCGCGGGAGCGGCTGCTGTGGTTCTCGCTGTCGCCGACCCTGGCGGTCTACGCGTTCATGAACTGGGACGCGCTGCCGGTCGCGCTCCTGCTGGCCGCCGTCGTCCTCCACCGCCGCGACCGGGACGGCCTGGCCGGGGTGGCAGCCGGTCTCGGCGCGGCCGCCAAGCTCTTCCCCGCGGTCCTGGTCCCGTTGATCGTCGCCGCGCGGCTGGCGCAGGGCCGCCGGCGGGCCGCGCTGGCCCACGGCCTGGCCGCCGGCGGCGCGTGGCTGGCGGTGAACGTCCCCGTCCTCGTCGCCGCCCCCGACGGGTGGGCCCTGTTCCTGCAGCTCAACCGCGACCGGCCGGCCGACTGGGACAGCCTCTGGTTCGCCGTCGAACAACTCCGGGGGGCCGGCCTCGACGTCGCCGCCCTCAACCGCGCCTCGGCGACGCTCTTCCTCGTCGGCGCGACGGCGATCGCGGCGCTGGGGGCCCGGCTGTCCCCGCCGGAGGACTGGTGGAGGCTCGCGCTGCCGCTCCTGTGCTGGTTCCTGCTGACGAACAAGGTCTACTCGCCGCAGTTCAGCCTCTGGCTGCTCCCGCTCATGGCCCTGGCCCTCCCGAGGGCGGCGCCGTTCGCCGCCTTCGCCGTCGCGGACCTGATGGTGTTCGCCGTCCGCTTCCCGTTCCTCGGCGGGCAGATCGGACTCGCGCCCGCGCCCGGGTACGGCGTCTTCGCCTTCGCGGTGCTCGTGCGCGCGGCGGTCCTTCTGTGGGTGATCGCCGCCTCCCTGAACGCCGCCGCCCCGGACGCCGGGCGGCGCTCAGCCGCCGGGCACGCGTCCGGGAAGGCCGCCGGGAGCGGGGATGACGTCGCGGATCCCCTCCCCGCCGGCCGGTTCGGTCGGCTCGGCGGTCGGCTCCAGCGTCTCGGTCGCCGTCGGCGCGGGCGTGGGCGCGGCCGTGGGCGAGGCCGTGACCGTGGGCGGGGGGACCTCCGGCTCCTCCCCGGTCGGGCTCTCGCTGGGCTCCGGCGAGGAGGTGGGCTCGGGCTGCTCGCTCGGCGCCTGTGACGCGGTCTCGGACGGCGACGCCGAGACGGTCGGGCTCGCCGACGGCGACGCCGAGGCGGTCGGGGTGGTGGCGACGCACACCTGCGCCGGCTCGGAGGCGGTCTCGGAGGTCGTCTCCGGGGAGGTGGCGGTCACGGCCACCTCGCCTTCGGCGCACTGAAGTTCCGTCGCCGTCTCGGTGGGCGTGGGCGTGGGGCTCGCGCGCGTCACGATCAGGTCCGACATGGACGGGGGCGGGAAGGCCGCGACGTCGACGCCCTCGAGCGTGGCTGCCATGAAGTCCCGCCACGTCTCGGCGGGCAGGCCTCCACCGGTCGGCTCGCCGGCCATCGTCTGGCGGTCGTCGCGGTTGCCCATCCAGACGACGGCCGTCAGCTGCGGGACGTATCCGGCGAACCAGGCGTCGCCGTAGTCCTGCGTCGTGCCGGTCTTCCCGGCCGACGGGCGGCCGATCGCCGCGGCCGCGCCGGTGCCCCGGTTGACGACCCCCTGGAGGACGTCGGTCACGCCGTGGGCGACCTGCTCGCTGAACGCCCGGTTCTCCGTGGTCTCGTGCGTGTAGCGGACCTCCCCGGCGGCGTTGCGGACCTCCCGGACGGTGAACGGCTCCCGGTGCACCCCGCCCGCGGCGAAGGTGTTGTAGGCCTCGGCGAGCTCGAGCGGCGAGACCTCGGTGGTGCCGAGCACCAGCGAGCTGTGGGCCGGCAGCTCCCGGCCGACGGCGCGGCTCGCGAGCGCGGCCGTGGCCTGTGCGCCCACCTCCGTCTGGACCTGGGCGTAGACGGTGTTCACCGACCGGTGCGTCGCCTCGCGCAGGCTCATCGGCTCGTAGGAGGCGCCCTCGTAGTTGTGGACCTCCCAATCCGCCCCGTTGTCGGCCTCGGGCAGCGTGATCTCGGCCGGCGCGTCGAAGTAGCTCTCCGGCGACTTGCCCTGCTCGATCCACGCGGCGAGCGTGAACGGCTTGAAGGTCGAGCCCGGTTGGCGCTGGGCCAGCGCGAGGTTGACCTGGTCGGTGGCGTAGTTCTTGCCGCCCACCAGCGCGAGGACCCCGCCCGTCCCGGGATCCAGCGCCACGAGCGCCCCGTGCGGCTCGATGCCGGCGAACGCCGCGGTGTACGCCTGCCGCGCGTGGCTCTGCACACCCATGTTGAGCGTCGTGGTCACCCGCAGCCCGGTGTAGAGCTGGTCGCCGAGCTTCTCCTCGAGCTCGCGGCGGACGAGGTCGACGAAGAACGGCGCCTCGTTGAAGCGCACCGCCTCGCGCGCCACCGTCTGGGGTGGCATCGCCCGCAGTCGGCCCGCGTCGACCGGGTCGAGCAGGTCGTCGTCGACCATCCGGTCGAGGACGTAGCGGTACCGGCTCTGGGCCGCCTCGGGGTTGTCGCGGGGGTCGTAGCGCGACGGCGCCGGGATGATGCCGGCGATCATCGCCGCCTCACCCACGTCGAGCTCGGCCGCGTCCTTGCCGAAGTAGGCACGGGCGGCCGCCTGGATGCCGTAGGCCCCCCGGCCGAAGTAGATCGTGTTCAGGTAGAAGCCGAGGATCTCGTCCTTGGAGTACTGCTGCTCGAGCTTCACGGCCAGCGCGGCCTCGCGGACCTTGCGCAGCGCGGTGCGCTCGTCGTCGGCGGTGACGGTCTTGACGTACTGCTGGCTGATCGTGGAGCCGCCCTGGCTGATCTCGCCCCGGACGACGTTGCTCAGGGCGGCGCGGAAGATGCCGGGGAGGCTGACCCCGCGGTGGGTGTAGAAGTTCGCGTCCTCCGCCGCGAGGACCGCCTGAGTCACGTGCGGCGGGAGGGCGTCGAGCGCGATGTCCTCGCGCTGGTACTCCGGCTGGAGCGTGGCGAACTCCCGCCCGGTGGAGTCGAGGATCTCCGTCGGCCGCGAGCCGATGCTCTCTGGCAGCGGGATCGAGTTGAAGAAGTAGAAGAACAGCACCACGCCGGCGAAGACGAGCAGGACAGCAGGGAACAGCAGCAGCAGCAGGATCGACCGGCGCAGCCACCGCCGCCGCGGTCGGCCGGTGCGGCGGGGGGGCCGGCGGCCCCCGCCCCGGCCCGCCTGACGC
>JACCXR010000505.1 GCA_013696915.1 Euzebyaceae bacterium | reverse complement strand
ACCCTAACCGGCACACCTGGGCGTTCGCTGGACGTCCGCTCCCACGCGGAGTGGTGGGTTCGGCAGGCCGATCCGTGGCGGTGTCAAGCGGTCGTAGCACCGGCGGGTCAGGCCGTGAGCAGTTTGTTGAGGCGTATGGCGGGCGTCTCGAGGTCGAGCGTGGGTCGGGGCCGGGCGTTGAGGGTGGCCGCGACGCGGCGCAGGTCCTTGGCGGTGTGCACGGACAGGTCGCTACCTTTGGTGAACCAGAACCGCAGCAGCCGGTTGGTGTTCTCGTTGGTGCCGCGCTGCCAGGGCGAGTGCGGGTCGCAGAAGAACACTGCCGCGTCTGCGGCCACCGAGAAGCGGGCGTGTTCGACCATCTCCTCGCCCTGGTCCCGTCGAGGAGCGGCGCAGCTGGCGGGCAGCTGAACGATCTTGGCGGCCACGGCGTCGGGCGACCATGAAGGGCGGCCGCCACCGCCGCGCTGACCGTTTCAGGCGCCCTTCAGGTTCCGCCGCACGATCACCGCACGACCGGGCCGCATCACTGCCGTCGTGGCCGCGGCATGGCCACGCTGCCCGTCGTGGACCGGATGCCACCGCGCGGCGGTGGCTCGGGCGCGACGAGCGCGCCGGTGCGCGTGGGGGCTCGCCCGCCGGCTCCGCGCGTTCCCTCAGGAGCTGACGAGCGTGAAACACCAAGATGACGAAGCTAGATGCTATGATGCGCACATGCGCACCACCGTGAGAATCGACGACGAACTGTACCGGACGGTAAAAGAGCAGGCCGCACAGACGGGACGCACGGTCGGCGAGATCATCGAGGACGCCGTTCGGCGGTCGATCACCACAGCCGACAGCGGGAGCGACGGGCCGCTGCCGCCGCTGCCGGTCTACGGGGGGAGCGGGGTGCTGCCCGGAGTCGAGCTCGCCAGCAATGCAGCGGTGCGTGACGTGATGGACGGTGACGGGCCCGTCGATGCGCTGCGTTGACGTCAACGTCCTCGTCTATGCGCATCGACCGGAAGCTCCTGATCACGATCGTTATCGCGCGTGGCTCGATGACGCACGTACCGGCGAGGAGCCACTGGGCATCAGCAACCTCGTGCTGTCGGGCTTCCTCCGGATCGTGACCCATCCCCGCGTCTTCCGCGACCCGAGCCCGCTGAACACCGCGCTGGACTTCGCTGACGCGTTGCGAACAGCGCCCAGCGCACTGGCCCTCGCCCCGGGGCCACGGCACTGGGGCATCTTCACGCGGCTGTGTCGCTCCGCGGACGCCCGCGGCAATCTCGTGCCTGACGCCTACCTGGCGGCGGCGGCGATCGAGCGAGGCGCAATTTGGTACTCCGCGGACCGCAACTTCGCGCGGTTTCCCGGCCTCCGCTGGCGTCACCCACTGCAGGATCCATGAATGGGTGGCAGCAGCTCCTGCGCTGGAGACGATGTACGGCGGCCAGCCGACAGCGAGACGCTCGTCACTTCAGCGAGATGACCGGCCCCTCCACCAGCACCGCACGGTTCGTATTGCTGTATTGCGAAGGCTGGGTGCACCTGACGCACTAGGTTCAAACCTTCGCCCGACGATTCATTGGGCGAGGTTCGGGCCTCGTCGCTTGGCGCCGTGGGCGCCGTTGGCCCAGGCGGGCGTCGGCTTGGATGCCGGGTCGAGGAGCATGTCGAAGGGTCGGGCGTGCTCGACGCGTAGATCGCCGTCCTCGTCGATGTAGAGCTTTGGTGAAAGGCTTGGTTGCATAGCCGCCGGTTGGCGTCGTCGCAGCGGGCGAGATGTCGGCGCAGTTGGCGAGCAGGTCGAGGGCGTCGTCGAGGTGGAGGCGGGCGTCGGTGTACTCGCCGTGGTGAGCGTCGATGCGGCGGTTGACCTGATCCAATTCGGCCATGATCCGGTCCTGCTCACTCATCAGCACAGGCCGCGCTCCGCAGCACATTCGGCGAGGTCGCTGATCTGCATCGCGCAGGCGTCGGCGATGCTGATCCCCTCAATCTTCGACGACCGAGCCGCCTCGCTGAGCCGGGTGCCGCCGCACTCGGGACAGGCGGTGAACGTCACCGCCCGGTCCACGAACGCCCGGATGTGTGGCTGCAGCGCGTCGGGGTCTTTCGAGAGGAACGACTTCTGCACCTTGGGGATCAGCCCCTCGTAGGTGAGGTTGACGCCGTCGACCTTCACCTTGACCGGCTCCTTGTAGAGGAAGTCCTGGAGCTCCTCCTTCGTGTACTTGCGGATCGGCTTGTTCGGGTCGACGAAGCCCGACTCTGCGTAGACCCGCACCGTCCAGAAGCTGTCCGACTTCCAGCCGGGGATGGTGAACGCGCCGTCGGCGAGCGACTTGGAGTCGTCGTAGAGCTGGGTGAGGTCGATGTCGGAGACCGTGCCGCGGCCTTCGCAGCGCGGACACATGCCGCCCGTGATGCTGAAGCTGCGCCGCTCCTTGACGGTTGTGCCGCCACGCTCGAAGTTCACCGCGCCGGTGCCGCTGATCGAGGCGACATTGAAGGAGTACGCCTGGGACGAGCCGATGTGCGGCTGCCCGAGTCGGCTGAAGACGATCCGAAGCATCGCGTTGGCGTCGGTGGCGGTGCCGAGGGTGGAGCGGGAGTTTGCGCCCATCCGCTGCTGGTCGACGATGATCGCCGTGGTCAGGCCGTCCAGCAGGTCGACCTCCGGCCGGGCCAGGTTCGGCATGAAGCCCTGTACGAAGGTGCTGTAGGTCTCGTTGATCAGCCGTTGCGACTCCGCGGCGATCGTGCCGAACACCAGCGAGCTCTTGCCTGAGCCGGAGACACCGGTGAACACCGTCAGCCGGCGCTTCGGGAGCTCGATGCTGACGTCCTTGAGGTTGTTCACGCGCGCGCCGTGCACGCGGATCAGATCGTGGCTGTCGGCACTGTGTAGCGCAGGCGACTGCGTGTCCTTCCTCGTGGCTTTGCTCATCGTGTCCTCAGCCCAGTTCCTGG
>JACCXR010000270.1 GCA_013696915.1 Euzebyaceae bacterium | reverse complement strand
CGGTCCGGGTGGCGGAGCATCAGGTTGGCGATCAGGAGGCCGGCGCCGGCGGCGAGCACGATGTCGCCAATGCTGACGACGGCCTTGAGCACCGGGATCGGGAGCACGTCGCCGAGGACGGCGAGGCGGTCGCCGGGCTCGAGCACCCGGTGTTTGCCCGGCGCGAAGGTGCCGGAACCGCCGAGAACCGCGATCAGCGCCTCGCGCGAGACCGGCATGCCGCCGTTCGCCGTGATCACCAGCGCGTTCAGCGCGAAGCCGGCGAAGATCAGCGTCATACCGGGCAGCAGGCGGTTGGACCAGACGAAGGCGAGCAGCGCGAGGTTGCTCGTCAGGAGCAGGACCGGGGCAACGAGGTGCACGGGCGTGGCCGTGGCGCTGAACCCGGTCAGCAGCAGCTGGGCGGCGACCGCCACCCCGACCAGCCACGTCCGGTGGAGATCGACGCGGCCGAGGTTGGCCAGGCGTCCCCCGCGGGCGTACCCGGCGAGGAGGCCGACGCCGACCGTGAACGCGAGCAGGATCACGCGACCATGATGCCCCGGAGCCGTGACGGTCGGACCGGCATCCTCTTGGCGATCGCTGCGCGACCGCCACCACCGAGGTCACTGGTGCACCCTCCCAGTAGGGGGACCGCAGTAGGGCATGGTCGCCTCGGACGAGCCTCGGCAATTCACGGATAAGGCAGTCCGCGGTGGTGGAGCCGGCTGGACCCCGTGTCAGCCGGCCGGCGGTACCTCGTCGTCGCGCTGGTCGACCGCCTCGACGGCCCACGCGAGCCCGTCGAGGGGGTCGGCGACCGCCAGGCGCAGGACCCATCCCGTCTCGGCGCCCGGAGGCGACCACCGGTACCAGTCCAGCTCGCCGACGGCCTCGCCCAGTTCCCCCTCGCCGACGGCCTCGCCCAGTTCCCCGGGATCGGGCGGCCAATCCAGGCCCGCCACGGCCGTCGCCGCCCACCACGCCGAGAATCGTCCGGCGGCGCCCCCGCGGCGCCGGCCGTAGGCGCCGCCGCTCGCGCCCGCCCACTGCAGGACCGCCAGCGCCTCGCCGGCGCCCAGGACCGCGAACGCCGCGCTGGGCTGTCGTCCGGTGTCCAGCAGCAGCCGGCCAACCGCGGCGGCGCCCGAGCCCCTGACGGCAGCGGTCGCCACACGGCCCGAGGACTCCGCGACCCACGTCTCGACGGTGCCACGCAGCGCCCGCGCGGCGTCGTCATCCTCGTCCTCTGCGGCCGGGGACAGCGTCCGTGGGCCTCCCAGCGGGCGCACCGATGCCTCCGGCTGCGGGAACGCGGCCTCCCGATCCCGGTAGCGCGGCAGGGCGTAGGCCGGCTCCCACGCCGCGAGCCGCAGCGGCATGTCACCGGCCGCGAGCGCCATGCCGGCTCCCGCGGCTCCGCCCGCCGTCGCGGCGGCGGTGAGGTCCTCGCCGCGCAGCACCCGCTCCTGCGCCACCGCCGCGGCCGCGGCGGCTTCGGGCAGGTGCGGGGACAGCGCGGCCCAGTCGTGACTGCCGGCGGCCACCTCGGTCAGCGGTCCGAGGGCGAACCTGCCCGCTCCGGTCCGCACGACGGCGGCGGCGTGCGCGGGCGGCGCCTCGAGGGCGAGCCGGTAGTCGATATGCGTCGCCACGGGCCACAGCTGCTTGCCGAGCTCGACGGCGTCGAGGCAGCGGCGTCCGAGGTCCGCCAGCGCGTCCCACTGCCTGGACGCGCAGAGCCCGTCGACCGCGCGCAGCAGCGCCGCGGTGTCCGCGACGTCGATGAGTGCCTGCAGCCCGGTCATGGCGGCAGCGTATGCCGCCCGTCAGGCCGCCGGGGCGGTCCGGACGCCCGTGTAGCATGTGGCGCCCATGAGCGATTCCCGTCCTCCGCGGCCCGAGCGGCCGCCGCGCCAGGACCCCCCACCCAGCCGGCGCGACCGGGAGGCCGACGCGGCGGACGCCGCGCTGAAGGCGCTGCGGGACAAGCTGTCCGGGGTCCTGCGCCGGCTCCCCGACGTCGAGCGGCGCGTCCTGGAGCTGCGCATGGGGCTGGTCGACGGCAACCCCCACAAGCCCGGCGATGTCGCCGAGCGCATGGGCATGACCATCCCCGAGGTGAAGAGGATCGAGACCCGCGCCTTCGAGCGGATCCGTGAGGTCGGCCCGATCAAGGGGCTCGAGCGCTTCCTCGGACGCTAGGGCGGCGACCGGCACCGCCCGCCGAGGACCGTGCCAACCCGTCCGGCCGGACCGTCGCCCGGCGCGAATCCGGGCCCCGGCTCCGGTACCGTGACTCGCAGCGCCGCGCGGGCGCCGCGCCGGAGTGTCGGGGAGATCTTGGTCGCACGCTCACTGGTCACGCTGGTCCTGTCGGTCGCCCTCCTGGCGGTCGGGCTCGCCGCGCCCGCCGCCCGCGCGGGCCCGTCCGCAGTGGTCCCGCCGACGGTCGTGGAGCGCCTCCCCGGTCTGCCGGCCGAGGTCGCGACGTTCCAGGCGGCGGACGGTGCGACGCTGTCCCGCCCCGTGCGCACGCCGGTGCCGTTCTCGCTGGTCGGCTTCGAGGTGCCCGGCGGCGCGTCGGTGGAGTTCCGCACCTCGCGCGACGGCACGGAGTGGACCGGGTGGTCGGTCGCCGACGCCGACGGCGACGAGGGTCCCGACCCGGGGACGGCCGAGGCGGCGCGCGAGGTGCGCGCGCACAGCCTGCCGACCTGGGTGGGCGCCGCCTCCTGGCTGCAGACGAGGGTCAGGGGCGCCGCGCCCGGCGCCGTACCCGCCGTCCTGATCGACTCGGCGGGACTCGGCCGGTCGTGGCC
>JACCXR010000262.1 GCA_013696915.1 Euzebyaceae bacterium | reverse complement strand
AAAGGGTCCGGCGTGGAGATTCGAGGTCTGGTACGGCGCCGGTGGGTGACGAGACGCGGCGCTGTGGCGGGGTGCGTGCTCGCGCTGAGCTTGACCGCAACGGCGTGTGCGGGTCAGCCATACGCCGCTGGGGCCGAGAACGACGAGGGGCGGCTGCAGGTGGCGACGACGGTGGCGCCGATCACGAGCATCGTGTCGACCATCGCGGGGGATCGGGCGGACATCACCGGGATCGTCCCGGAGGGCACGAACTCGCACACCTTCGAGCCGCCGCCGAGCGTGGCTGAGCTGATGTCGGCGGTGGATGTGGTCTACGTCAACGGGCTGAAGCTCGAGGAGCCGACCCGTGAGCTGGCCAGGGCCAACATGCAGGACGGCGCCGAGATCGTGGAACTCGGCACGCTGGTGCTGTCGGAGTCGGACTACATCTACGACTTCTCCTTCCCCGAGGAGGGCGGCAAGCCCAACCCGCACCTGTGGACGAATCCGCGGTACGCGGTCGAGTACGCGCGGATCGCCGCCGAGGACCTGTCGGAGCGCGATCCCGGCAACGCCGACTACTTCATGAGCAACTTCGAGGAGTTCTCGGCGCTGGTCGACGAGTTCGACGCCGCGATGCGCGAGGCGTTCGCGACGATCCCCGCGGGCAACACCAAGCTGCTCACCTACCACGACTCGTTCCCGTACTTCGCGGAGGACTACGGCTGGGAGGTCATCGGCGCGATCCAGGTCGCCGACTTCGGAGAACCCACCCCCAGGGAGGTCGCCGCGCTGATCGAGCAGGTCGAGGCCGAGGATGTGCCGGCGATCTTCGGCTCGGAGGTGTTCCCCAGCCCCGTGCTGGAGCAGATCGGCACCGAGGCCGGCGTGGACTACGTCGACGTGCTGCGCGACGACGACCTGCCCGGCGATCCGGGCGAGGCGGAGCACTCGTGGCTGGGGCTGATGCGCTTCGATTTCATCACCATGACCGAGGCGCTCGGGGGCGACGCCGCCGCGCTGGAGGCGTTCGAGTTGCGCAGCGTCGCACCCGACGAGGCCGAGTACCCGCAGTGACCGCGACGGGTGGCGATGAGCTGGTCCGATTCGAGCGGGTGACCTGCGCCTACGGCGGTCGGCCGGTGCTCGTCAACGTCGACCTCGTCGTGTCCGCGGGGCAGTTCACCGGGGTGGTCGGGCCGTCGGGGTCGGGCAAGACCACGCTGCTGCACGCGATCACCGGCAGCGTCCGGCCCGTTGTCGGCGCGATCCGGCGGGGGCCGGCGTTGCGGGTGGCGTACGTCCCGCAGGTCGAGACGGTGAACTGGAGCTTTCCGGTCACCGTCGGCGAATGCGTGCTGATGGCGCGCAGCGGACGGGTATGGCCGTGGCCGAGCCGGGCGGAACGCGCCGACGTGGCCGCGGTGCTGGCCCGCCTCGGCATCGACCGGCTCCGCCGCCGCCACATCCGCGAGCTGTCCGGCGGGCAGCAGCAGCGGGTGTTCATCGCCCGGGCCCTGCTGCGGCGACCGCAGCTGCTGTTGCTGGACGAGCCGACCTCGGGGGTTGATGTCAAGACCCGCCACGAGGTCCTCCACCTGCTCGACGACCTCAACGCCGACGGCCTGGCGATCCTGCTCACCACCCACGACCTGAACGGCATCGCCGCGCACCTGCCGCACCTCGTGTGCCTCAACCGCGAGATCATCGGGGCCGGCGCGCCGCACGAGGTGCTCACCACCGAGGTGCTCGAGCGCACCTACGGGGCGAGGATGGAGGTGCTCGAACACGGTGGCATGCCGGTGATCGTGGACCGCTACACGTCCGGCAACGTCGTGACATTGCGCAGGGCAGCACGATGATCGACGCGTTCCTGCGCCCGTTCGCCTTCGAGTTCTTCCGCAACGGCCTGGCCGTCGCCACGCTCGCGGGGGCGTTGTGCGGGCTGGTCGGCGTCTACGTCGTCCTCAAGGGGATGAGCTACATCGGCCACGGCCTGTCGCACGCGATCTTCGGCGGCTTCGCCGCGAGCACGCTGCTGGGC
Organism: Euzebyaceae bacterium; assembly: GCA_013696915.1. GTDB lineage: Bacteria > Actinomycetota > Nitriliruptoria > Euzebyales > Egibacteraceae > JACCXR01. The sequence goes on along the minus strand of JACCXR010000262.1, from coordinate 5,130 downwards.
GTCAACTTCTTCCTCGGCGCCGGCGCTTGGGGGTTCGTGTCGGCGTTGATGATCAGCGGCGTCACGCGTCGCCGGCTGATCGGCGCCGACGCCGCGATCGGCGTGATCACCACCGCTTCGTTCGCGCTCGGCCTGGCACTGTTCGCGGTGTTCGGCAGTGCCGGCAGCGGCAGCTTCGACGCCGCGCTGTTCGGCAGCATCCTCGGCGTGGGCGCCCACGACGTCTGGGCGATCGGCGCGGTGCTGCTGTTCGCCGTCGCGGTGATCTTCCTGCGCTACCGGGCGCTGCTGTTCACCGCCTTCGACCCCGACGTCGCGGCCGCCTCGGGCGTGAACATCGCCCGGATCGACGCGCTGCTCATGCTCGTGCTCGCCGCGTCCATCCTGGCCACCATGCAGGTCGTGGGGGTCACGCTGATCGCCGCCACGCTGGTGATCCCCGCAACGGTGGCGCGCATGCTGACCCACTCGTTCAGCCGCATGCTCGTGCTCGCGACCGGCATCGGCGCTGTCTCCGGGTTCGTCGGCATGAACCTCAGCTACCACCTCGACGTCCAGTCGGGCCCCACCATCGTCCTGGTCGGAGCCGCCCTGTTCGCGTTCGTGTTCGCGATCACCGGACCCAGAGGACTGCGCAGGACCGAGGGCCTGGACGAGCAGCCGGAGCCCGTCCCGGCCGTGGTTCGTCAGGCGCCGCCTTGAGCGGACTCCGGTTGATATCGAAGCGACCAGGTCGCTCCGGCATCCGAGGAGGTGACGATGCCCCGGTCGGGTAGGGCAGCGATCAGGAGGTCGCCGTCGGCCTCGAACGCCTCGGGCGGCCCCTCGAGCGTTCCCCGCGACTCCCACGTCCGGCCGCCGTCGGTGCTCACGTCCAGTCGCCCGTCGGCGGCGACCGCCCACAGCGCCTCCGGACTCCACTCGACGGCCACATAGGCGTGCTCGCCGTCGGGGGTCCAGCTGCGGCCGCCGTCGTCGCTGCGAACGACTCCTGCCGCTGTGGTGCCGATCACCACTTCGGGGTCCTCCGGCGACACGGCGAAGTCGGTCAGCGGAACCTCGCTGCGGGTCTCCCACTCCTTGCGGTCGCTGCTGACCATGAACCGGCCGCCCGTGGCGTCCCAGCCGTAGATCTGCCCGTGGCCGGCTTGGAGGGTGTGGAAATCGGTCTCGCCGAGCAGCGAGCCCTCTTGCCAGCTTGCGCCGCGATCGGCGGACGTCACGAGGCCGAGCAGCGGCGGCGCGTCGGACCGCTGGAGGGTGTCGTCACGGAGGTCGGGGTGGCCGCTGGCGACGAAGTCGTCAACGGCGGCGACGGTGAAGCCCATCAGGTCGTGGTAACGGTCGCCCACCCGCTCAGCTGAGCCGTCCTCGCTGATCCGGAAGAGGCCCGTGTGGGTGGCGGCATACAGCACTCGATCGACAGGGTCGACGCCGAGTCCGTGCACGTGCACGGCGCCCGGGTCGGCCGGGCCTGGTGCGGTGGCCGTGGACGAGCTACGACCGGCCGCGAACGCGAGCCATCCGGCGAGGAGGGCCAGTGCCGTGCCGGCTGCGCAGGTGACCAGGACGAGGCGTCGACGAACCCGCCGCCGCGAGCGCGACGTGAAGATCCGGGTGCTCATGCGAATCCTTCCCGCTGCATGCGTGAGCTCTGGGCGCGCATCGTCGCGACCAGCGCGAGTGCGCCGTGGGCCCCGGCGAAGCGATCACCGCGCTCTGCGCAGCATCGGCTCCGGCGGCCGGCGTCGGCCCGCCGCCGAGCCGCGGCAGCGCACCGCCCGGCACGGGACCGGCGGCGGTCATGCACACCGCCGCCTGTACCGTGCGGTTGGTCAGCTCCACTGCTCCTGCCACTCGCTCATCTGCTGGATCTCGGCCTCCTGCTCCTCGATGATGTCGCCGGCCAGCTGCGCGACGTCGGGGTTCTCACCCGTCTCGAGCACCTGTTCCGCCGCGTCGATCGCGCCCTCGTGGTGGCGGGTCATCATCTCGACGAACATGAGGTCGAACTCCTCCCCGCTCATGCCCATCATCTGCTGCATCTCTTCGTCGTCCATCATCCCGGACATGCCGCCCATGCCGCCGTCCATGCCCTCCATGGAGTCGCCGGCGGGCTCTTCGCCGGCCTCGGCGAGGTAGCCCTGCATGAGCTCGATCTCTTCGTTCTGACTGGCGATGATCATCTCGGCGAGCTCGTTGAGCTCCGGACGGTCGGTGTTGTCGGGGACCATCTGGGCCATCTCCACGGCCTGGCTGTGGTGCGGCACCATGCCCTGGAGGAACTCGATGTCCGCGTCGTTGAAGGAGGCGGACGTCTCGGCGTCCGCGTGGGTCGACGTGGCGTCGGGGGCTGTCGTCGTTGCCGGCGCAGCGGCGGTGGTCTCCGCTGGGGCTTCGGCCGTCGGGTTGTCGGCGCATGCGGCGAGCACGAACGTGCCCGCGATCGCGGCGGCGAGGATACGGAACCGGTGCATTGAGGTTCTCCTTGGGGTTCGTGACTGACTGAGGCAAAGAGCGCGATGCCACTTGCGAGGCGGGCACGCCAGGAGTCCGGCGGGGCGTGAGCGGCGCCGGTATGGCCTCTAGATCCGGAGGAGAACGCCCTCGTCGACCGGTGGTCGGGGCGGCGGGAGGTGCCACGAGATCCGCGGACGGCGGGTCTGGATGCCACGCGCGGGCACGGAACTGGAGGATGCACGGCTCGGCCGGTGACGCAGGGCGAGGAGCGGCACGCCGACTCCGGCGAGGACCGCGACGCAGGTCGCGATCATCGTGTGCCCTGGATGGTCCTCGCCGCCGCTCTTGGCGTGGCTGGGCGCCGCAGCCGAGGCGTGCCCTCCCGGCGCGTGCACCGGCGCGGCTGAGGCGTGCCCTGCCGCGTGCGCCGGCTGGTGCACGCCGCCCTCGGCCGATGGGCGCACGCCGACGTCCTGGAGCATCCACAGGTGGCCGACCAGCGCGCAGCCCAGGGCGATCAGCAACAGCGCGGGGGCGCGGCGTGCCAGTCGGCTCATGGCGCCGACACTACCGTCGCGTGCGCCGCACCACACGCGAGCGCCGACTGATCGCGCGTTCCGGTCCATGGTGCCGGGCCCCGACACGGGCGATGCGCCGATTCCTCGCCCCGCCGCGGCCGCCGCCCGCCCTTTCGACGGGCATCGGGGACGGGCATCGGGGACGGGCATCGGAAAAAGATCTGGAAGAAGTCCTCAAGCCGGGCGCCGGGCGTGCCGATACCAAGAGCGATCGTCCGAATCGGCAGTGAGGTTCCCATGCTCGAGCAGGTCGTCTTCGTCTGGTTCTTGTTCACCGTCGGCGCGCTGATCCTCGGCGCCATGTACGCCGCCGACAAGCGGCACCCCGCTCACCGGGTTGTCGCCCAGGAGAACGCGGCGACAGTCTCCTCGGCCGGCGTCCCCGCGGGCTGAGGCGTCCCCGGTCGCTGAGCATGCGACGGCGGGGGCTGTCGCATCCTGATGCGCCGGTCCACGGCGGCGCAGCACCGGCCGGCTCATCACGCACGCGGGCGTCGGGACGCCCGACACGCGGGCCTCGCCCGACACGCGGGCCTCGCCCGACACGGCCACTCCGTCGGTTAACGTTGCCGCATGGACTGCGTGCAGTGCGGAGCCCGGTACGACCCGAATCGCACCGGTTGGAAGTGCCCGGCGTGCGGCTGGAAGGACCACTGCTGCCAGGGCGAGGACGTCGGGTCCTAGATCCGGCGTACGCCGACCGGCTGGCCCTCGACCGACTGCCGAGACCTCACACCGCGCGCACACACACACACACACCGGCAGTGTGGGGGACGGCGCGATGTTCTGGTTCAGCCTGAAGCGGCAGCGCCGTTCGCGCCGCCTGGGAACATCCCGCGGCGCCGGCCGACGGTTCGTCGGCGTCCCGTCACCGCGCTCAGGGCCAGTCGCCGCGAAGATGGGCCTGGAGCGCTCGTGAGCGGAAAGTGATCCGGCCCGCCGAGCGGCGGATCAGCGCGTGGTGCACGTCCAGCGATCGGGTCGTCGAGGCGATCTCGGTGGAGCTGGCGCGGTCCAGCGCTCGCGCGATCGACGCGGCCGTGCGATCACCGTCGTCGAGGGCGGCCGCTGCGTTGAGGTACGCCAGCTGCGGCTCGGTGAGGCCCTCGAGCCGCGCCTCGACGTAGCGCAGGACCTCGCGCCGGGCGCTGCGCCAACCACGCTCCACTTCTCCGACCGTGATCACCGCGCCGGTGCCCGCGTTCCAGGCGGCCTCGCCCGCCAGCTGGAACAGGAACGGGTCGCCGACGCAGCGGTCGACCACGAGGTCGATCCCGGCGGGCTCCATGACCACCCGGTCGGGTCCGTCGGCAGCGAGCACCGGCCAGCCCTCGCTGGCGAACGGCGCCAGGCCGGTGCGCAGCTCCTGCTCGTCCAGCGGTTCGAGCTCCAGCGCGCGGAAGCGACGCGAGAAGGTCGCCCCCGCGGCACCCGCCTTGCGGCCGACGTCCGGCAGCCCGGACAGGTACACGGCCAGCGGCAGCACCCGGTCGCGTTGGAGGCCCGCGATGTCGACCGCGGTCGTGGTGGCCTCGAGCGCATCGCCGAGCACCGTCAGCAACTGCGACAGCGGTCCCGGCGCTGCGACGTTCTGCACCTCGTCGATTCGCAGCACCAGCAGCCTGCCGGCCGCTTGGGCCAGGGTGGCGACCTCGATCAGGAGCCGCAGGACCGTCCGGTACGCGTTCGGATCGGCGGGCCGCGGCCGCAGCTTCACCCCACCGCCGATCGCCGGCAGCGTCAACTCCTCGACCCGTTGCAGCAGGCCGCCGGCGCGCCGGCCGATGCGCGCATCGAGGTCGCGGCCGGCGGCCACCTCGCGGATGGACTCGGCGACGAGCGCGAGCGCGTCCGCGCCGACCGGCACGCGCACGTGGCCGGCGACCCAGTGGCCGGCTTCGCTGGCTTCCGTCGCGATGCGGTTCACCAGCACGCTCTTGCCGATCCCGAACTCCCCCACGACGATCCGCCCGCGCTCGTACACACCGGCAAGCCGCCGCGGCGTGAGGACGTCGCGCCAATCCGCGAGCTCCAGCGCCCGTCCCGCCCAGATCTCGGGGACGCGGTCCGAACCCGGCACGAAGGGATTGTT
>JACCXR010000441.1 GCA_013696915.1 Euzebyaceae bacterium | reverse complement strand
GAGCTCTCGGGTGGCCGGGCGGCGGCCCGGCCGGCAGGCCACGAGCAGCCCGACGTCCAGCAGCGCCGCGGTCCGCCGGCTGCGGAGCAGTGCCGTGACCAGGGTCCGCAGCCGGTTGCGCACCGCGGCCGCCTCCTCGAACCGTCCGCCCGCCGCGAGCGCCCGCATGCGCGTCTCCAGCCCGACGACCACCGCCGAGGGATCGCCGGTGAGTGCGCCGGCGACGAGGCCGGCGGCCTGGGCGTAGCGGTCGACGGACACGCGGCCGTCGCAGGGGGCGAGGCAGCGTCCCATCTCGGCGAGCGCGCAGGCGGGGAAGCGCGTCGACGCCACGATCCGGGCGCTGCACCGGCGGATGGGCACTACCTCGTGCAGCGCTTCGGCCACCTCTTCCGCCGCCCGGCGCGACGGCAGCGGACCGAGGTAGACCGCGCCGTCCTCGCGCACCGTGCGCACCACCGACAGGCGGGGGAACCGCTCCGCCGTGAGCTTCAGCCAGACGCCGCGGTCGGGGGCCTTCGAGCGGCGGTTGAAGCGCGGCCGGTGGGCGTGGATCAGCCGCACCTCGCGGACGCCGGCCTCCAGCGGAGTGGGACACACCCAGTGGTCGACGACGGCGGACTCCTTGAGCAGGTCCACGACCTTGCGGCGCTGGTCGCCGCCGAAGTAACTGCGCACCCGGTCGCGCAGGTCCGTGGCCTTGCCGACGTAGAGCACCTCGCCGGAGGCTGAGCGGAACGCATAGACGCCGGGCGCGTGCGGGAGCCCGTCGGCCAGGGACCTGCGGGCCTTGAACAACGGCGTGTTCCGGACCTTCGCCAAACCGACGAGGTCCTCGAGGGTGACGACCCCGAAGGAGCCGGCCCGTTCGAGCAGCCCGTGGAAGACCTCGACCGTCGCGCGGGCGTCCGCGAGGGCGCGATGGACCGGCCGGGTGCGGGTGCGGAAGAACTGGGCGAGGGTCGCGAGCCGGCAGTCGCGCACCTCGTCGCGCACCAGCCGCCGCGCCAGGGAGGCGGTGCAGACGACCGGGTTGGCGAGCCCCGGGTAGTCCAGCCGGGCGAGGTTGGCGTTGAGGAACCCGACGTCGAAGCGGGCGTTGTGGGCGACCAGCGTCGCGCCCCGGCAGAACTCCAGAAAGCTCGGGAGCACGGCTTCGACCGGCGGACGGCCCTCCACCATCGCCCGGGTGATCCCGGTCAGGGCCGAGATGGACGCGGGGATCGCGGTGCAGGGGTCGACGAGCGAGGCGAACTCGCCGAGCAGTTCGCCGGCGCGGACCTTCACGGCGCCGAACTCCGTGATGCGGCTGCCCTCGGGCGAACCGCCCGTGGTCTCCAGGTCGACGACCACGAACGTCACGGCGTACAGGGGCGTGCCGAGGTCGTCGAAGCTCTGCTGCGCCGCTACCCGGGACCGCGTCATGGCCCCGCAAGGCTATCGAACGCATGTTCGCTCCGGCAAGAGGCCGGCGTGTGGCGTCACGCCGCGGTGGAGGAGTCCTTCTCGACGCCACCGCGCGCGGTGACGGGGGTTGTGCGGCGGCCTCGCCGTTCGGCGCGGAACACCCGCCTGCGCTGCCCCTCGATGGTCCCGCCCCACGTCCCGAACGTCTCCCGCGCCGCCATGGCCTGCTCGAAGCACTCGACGCGCACGTCGCAGCGGGCGCAGAACGACAGGGCCTGCCGCTGATCGGCCTCGTCGATCGAATAGAAGAGCTCGACGTCGGCGCCGCGGCAGGCGGCCCGGCTCTGCCAGTTGTCGTCGTGCACGGCGTCCCTTCGGCGCTGGTGGCGGCACCGGGTTCTCCTCCCCGGCGCCCCCCGACATTGCCGCCACAACGGAAGTCCGGGCGCCCCGGGTTCCCCGGGTGTGCCCTGTTGGACGTCCGGGGCGCCCGGATCGTTGCCACGGCAGAGTGGCCGATCGGCCAGGGACGGCGACCGGAATGAGCCCGGCTGTCAGCCGGGGGAGGAGCCGTTGAGCGCCGCGGTGAGGGCGCGGACGTGCCGGTGCCGCTCGAGCGCGTCCTCGTCGCGCTCGACCGCCTCGACCGTGGTGCCGCGCAGCAGGTCCCAGCGGCCCGCGACGGCGTCGGGCGCCTCGCCCGAGAGCACCGCGGCGGCCTGCGCCGCCGCGCCCAGCGCCACGAGTTCCTCCGCGTCGGGGATCTGGAGCGGGCGTCCCGAGAGCCGGGCGACGACCTCCCGCCACGCCGCCCCCCGCGCCCCTCCTCCGATCAGCACGACCGGCGCGTCCGCCATCAGCCCGGACGACCACCGGTGCAGCCGGTCGAGCGCGTCGAGCAGCGACAGGACGGCCCCCTCGTAGGTCGCCCGGAGGATCTGGCCGCGCGTCGAGTCGTGGCGCAGGCCCGTGATCGTGCCGGCCGCCCGCGGCAGGTCGGGGGTGCGCTCGCCGTCGAGGAACGGCAGGACGACGACGTCGCCGCCGGGCTCCACCGCCTCGCGGTCGACGCCGAGCCACGCCGCCGCGCGGTCGACCGCGAGGGTGCAGTTGAGTGTGCAGGCCAGCGGGAGGAACCGGCCCGTCGCGTCGGCGAACCCGGCGACCTCGCCCGAGGGGTCGGCCGCGCGCCGGTCCGAGACCGCGTAGGCGGTTCCGGAGGTGCCGAGACTCACGACCGGCACGCCGGCACCCACGCCGAGGCCCAGCGCGGCGGCCATGTTGTCCCCGGTGCCCGGTCCGACGACGACGTCCGCCGGCAGCCCGAGCACCTCCGCCGCGGCGGGGGTCACCGGCCCCGCGGGCTCGTCGGGGCCCAGAACCTCGGGGAGCAGCGCCGGGTCGAGGCGGACGAGGTCGAGGTCGAGGACGTCGGCCGCGTAGTCCTCCGCGGCGGTCGACCACCACCCGGTGCCCGAGGCGTCGCCGCGATCCGTCGTCGCACGGCCCGTGAGCCGCTCGGTGAGGAAGTCGTGGGGCAGGCGCACCGCTCTCGCCGTGTCCGCCGCCCGTGGGTCCGCGGCCCGCAGCCATGCCCACTTGCTCACGGTGATGGCCGCAACCGGGACGACGCCCACGCGCTCCGCCCATTCCTGCGACCCGCCGAGGGCCGCGACGAGGTCACGAGCGGCGCCGGCGGCGCGGGTGTCGTTCCACAGCGCCGCGGGCCGCAGCACAGCGCCGTCGCCGCCGAGCACGACGAGCCCGTGCTGCTGGCCGCCGACCGAGAGCGCGACGACCTCCCCGGCCCTGCCGGTCTGCGCGAGCGCGTCCCGCAGCGCCCGCCACCAGACCTCGGGGTGGGTCTCGCGGGCGCCGCCGGTGCCGGTGACCTCGTGCGCCGCCCGGCCGGCGGCTACGACCCGCCCGTCGTCGGGGTCGACGATCAGGACCTTCGTCGACTGGGTCGAGCAGTCGACGCCGGCGACGAACCGTGCCATGCCGTCCTCCCAGAGGGTCGCCCGTGCGTCAGCATTCCCATGGCGGTCGCTGCGCGACCGCCACCACCGAGGTCGCGAGAATCGCCTCGGACGAGCCTCGGCGATTCACGAGTCAAGGGGCCGGCCGCGCCGGCCGGGCCCTGCGCCCCTTGTACTCGAAGAAGAACTGGATGGCCGCCTCGCGCACGGCCAGGGACCAGGACGGGTACGCGTGGACCGTCTGCGCGATCCGGCCGGTGATCGTGTGGGTGCGCATCGCCAGCGCCAGTTCGTGGACGACGTCACCGCCCGTCGGGCAGACGACGGTCGCCCCCACGAGCTGCCCGCCGGCCAGCCCGCGGACGACGCCGTGAGGACCCGCGACGAGCTTCACGAAGCCCGCCGTCTCGCCCGCAGTCTTCGCCCGGTCAGTCTCGGCGATGGGCAGGTAGGCGACCTTGGCGGCGTCCCCGTGCGCCTCGAACGCCTGCGCCTCGGTCATCCCGACGCGGCCGACCTCGGGTTCGGTGAACGTGGCCCAGGGGACGGCGCGGCTGTCGAACGGCCGTGCTCGCCGTCCCAGCCCGTTGTTCACGGCGAGCGTGCCCATCTCGTAGCCGGCGTGCGTGAACAGCAACCCGCCGACGATGTCGCCGACGGCGTAGACCCCTTCCGCGGTCGTCCGCAGCTTGTCGTCGGTGGCGATGAAGCCCCGGTCCGTGAGGGCGACACCCCCGCGCTCGGGCGCCAGCCCGTCCGTCTGCGACCGCCGGCCGGTCGCGCACAGGACGGCGTCCGCCGCGACGCGGAGGCCGTCGCGCGTGCCGAGGACCGCCGAGCCGTCCGCCGCGCGTTCCGCCCGGTCGACGTAGGAACCGGTGAGGACGCGGACCCCCTCGGTGGTCAGGACCTCGGCGAGGACGTCGCTCACCTCGGGCTCCTCCTTCGGCGCGAGGAGGTCCGGGCCCTGGAGGATGGTGACCTCGCTCCCGAGGCGGGCGAAGGCCTGCCCGAGCTCCAGCCCGATGGGGCCGCCGCCCATCACGGCGAGCCTCGGCGGGAGGCGGCGAAGGTCGAAGACGGTGTCGTTCGTGAGCGGGTTCAGGGCGCGCAGGCCCGGCACGTCGGGGACGAGCGCGACGGACCCTGTGGCGAGGACGACGACCCGGCCGCGGAGGCCGGTGCCGTCGACCTCGAGCTGCCGGGGCCCGGTGAACGCCGCTTCGCCCTCGACCACCCGGATGCCCATGGCCTCCAGCGTCGGTCGGGACTCGTCCTCGCTGACCTTCAGGACGGTGTCGCGCACCCGCTCCATGACGGCGGAGAAGTCGACGGACCCGACGAGGCCCATCCGGCGGCCGCCGTGGACCCTGCGGGCCTGCTCGAGCAGCGACTTCGACGGCACGCACCCCGTCCAGGTGCAGTCGCCCCCCAGCCGCCGCCGTTCGACGAGCGTGACCGAGGCGCCCTTGCGCCGCGCCGCGAACGCCGCCGCGAGCCCGGCGGCGCCTGCGCCCACGACGACGACGTCGCTGTCGATGTTCATGTTTCGCGCCACCGCGCCACCATTCCCCGCACCGGTCACCGGACTGGAGAGATTAGTCTCGAGCCGAGAGGTGATCCACACGTCGATGGGAGGCTCGCGATGACGGCACCCCAGAAGGCCCGCTACCCGGACCGGGACCGCAACACCGAGGGCCGGGCGGAGAACGCACGGCCGCGCGATCGGTACGGCCGGCCGCTGGACCGCGACCGCGTGGACGAGCTCGCCGACAAGCGGGAGCCCGACGACGTCGTCACGACCGTCGACGAGGCGGTGCTCGAGGCGGTCCGACTGTTCGACGAGCGCCGGTTCTTCGAGGCGCACGAGTTCCTCGAGTGGGTGTGGAAGTCGGGGAAGGTGCCCGAGGCCGACCGGGACTTCTGGAAGGGCGTCACGCAGGTGGCGGTGGGGTTCACGCACACCCAGCGGGGCAACACCGACGGCGCGGTGACGCTGCTCGAGCGGGCCGCCCGCTACCTGGCGCCGTACCCGTCCCCGCACCAGGGGATCAACGCCGAAGCGCTGTCGGCTGCGGCGCTCGCGGTCGCCGCGGCCGTACGGGACGTCGGCGCCTCGCCCGATCACGTCTTCCCGACCTTCCCGCTCGCCGGGCGGCAGCCGCCGGTCACGCCCGCTTGAAGAACGCCAGGGCATGGATGCGGGCTTGGGCGTGGTCGACGATCGGGGCGGGGTAGTCCCGCCCGATGCGGACCCCGCAGTCGGCGGCGATGTCATCGGGCAGGTCCCAGGGGTGGTGGATCCAGCGGTCCGGCACCCGGCGGAGCTCCGGGACCCAGCGCCGGACGTACGCGCCGTCGGGGTCGAACTGCTCGCCCTGCGAGACCGGGTTGAAGATGCGGAAGTAGGGCTGGGCGTCGGTGCCGGTCCCGGCGGCCCACTGCCAGCCGCCGTTGTTGCTCGCCGCGTCCCCATCGACGAGATGGCGCAGGAAGTGCGCCTCGCCGAGCCGCCAGTCCGTGAGCAGGTCCTTGCACAGGAAGCTCGCGACGAGCATGCGCGCCCGGTTGTGCATCCAGGCGATCCCGAGGAGCTGGCGCATCGCGGCGTCGATGACCGGGTAGCCGGTGCGGCCCTCGCACCACGCGTCGAGGTCCGCCGACGCGCCGCGCCAGGGCAGGTCGCGGAGGGCCGGGTTGAACTCGGTGATCGCGACCTCCGGCCAGCGGGCGAGCACGTGGCCGTAGAAGTCGCGCCACACGAGCTCGGAGGCGAAGCCCTTGTGGCCCGGCTGTCGCAGGTCGAGCCGGCGGTACACCGCGCGCGGGGACACGCACCCGTAGTGCAGGTCGGCCGACAGGCGGCTGGTGCCGTCGCTCGAGAGCAGGTTGCGGCGCTCGTGGTACATGTCCGCGGACAGCCGCAGGAACTCCTCGAGGCGCGCCCTGGCGGCCGGCTCGCCGCCCTCGATGACGTCGGCGTCCAGGCTGACGCCGAGCGACGCCGGCGTCGGCAGCGGTTCACCAGGGGTGGCGTGCGGCACGGGGACGCGGCCGGGGGCGGGGGTCACCTCCCCGAGGGGGACCTCGCGCCACGCCCGCTGGAACGGGCTGAACACGCGGAAGAAGTCACCGGAGGCGGTGCGCACGCTGCCCGGCTCGGCCAGGAGCACGCCAGGGTGGGCGTGGGCCTCGACCCCTGCGCCTTCGAGCGCCGCGCGCACGGCCGCGTCGCGGTCGGTGCCGTACGGGGTGAACTCGCCCGACCAGTGCACCGCGGCGGCGCCGGTCTCGGCGGCGACGGCCGGGACCACGTCGCGCGGGTCCCCGGACCGCACGATCAGCCGACCGCCGCGCCGATGCAGGCCCTCGTCGAGGGCGGCCAGGGCATCGCAGAGGTAGGACAGCCGGGGCGCGCCCATCCGCGGTGCCCCGACCAGCCGCGGGTCGACCACGAACAGCGGCACGACCGCGGTGCCGTCGCCCGGCTCGAGCGCCGCGGCCAGCGCGGGATGGTCGTGCAGCCGCAGGTCGCGGCGGAACCAGAGGATCCGGGTGGGCAACCGCCAATCCTTTCGAAGTCGGCAACCGCGTCGGCGGAGTCCTCCACCCGAGACGGTACCCTCGCCGTGACGGACCGTGACCGGAGGGAAGGAGGCGCCATGGAGCTCGCCTCGGGCCTGGACCCCGGGACCCGCTACCGGTGCGGTGCCTGCGGGAATCTCACGCGCTTCGACGTGGAGTCCGTCGAACGCGTGCGGCGTTTCTGGCACGTGGACCTCGCCGGGACGGGCCGCGCCGAGGAAGAGGTCCGCACGGAGGCCCGCGTGGTGTCGGTCGCGTGCCGCTGGTGCGGGTCGACCGACGCGATCGAGGTGGTCGCCACCCCGGGCGCGCACGATTCCACGGGCGCCCACGGCTCCCCGGCGACCCGGTAGACCGAGCCTGGCGGCCGTGAACGACTCGGGACCCGACCGCCGGCGGGGCGCGGAGGTCCTCGGCGACCTGCCGGTCAGCCTGTGGGGACCGCTGCTGCGTGCCGTGCGCCGCGCCGCCGGCGGTCTCGACCGGGCGGAGCTGCCGCCGGCGCTGCGCCCGTTCGCGTCCTGGAAGCCGGAGAAGCTCGCCGCCGACCGTCCCCGCCGCGCCGTCGCGGAGGCCCTCGCCGGCGACCCGCGGCTGCGGGAGCTGGTGGGCGAGGCGCTCGAGGACCGCGACGCGTTCGCGGCGGCCGAGTCGACCGACGTCGCCCGGCTGCGTGCGGCGCACGGGACCGAGACGGCGGCGGCGGCGCTGGCAGCGCGAGGCCGGTGGGACGACCTCGCGGTCCTGGCGGCGGAGGCTGGCGCCCGCATCGCGGCCCGGGAGCGCGTGACGGCCGAGGGCGCGCTGCAGCGGGAGGCCGAGCAGTCCGAGGCGACCAGACGCCGCCTGGCAGAGGAGCTCGGGGCCGTGCGCGCGGAGCGGGACGCGCAGCGCCGGAGGGCGGACGAGGCCGAGGGCCGCCTGCGGGCCGGTGACGGCGAGCAGCGGAAGCTGGTCCTGGAGAGCTCGGCCCTGCGCGTGCAGGTCGCCGAACTCGGCGAGACCCTCGACCGCGAGCGCCGCCGGTCCGACGAGCGGGCGGCGCGGCTGCGGCGCCGGCTCGCCGAAGCCGAGGAGCGCGCGCGGGTGGACGA
>JACCXR010000432.1 GCA_013696915.1 Euzebyaceae bacterium | reverse complement strand
GTCGTGGCCGGCGCCGCTACGGACGCCTCCGAGCCCGATGTCGGCACCGCCGCACCCGGCGGACCGCTGCAGGCGGCGACCGCCGCGCACGCCAGCCCGGCCACGGCGCGGCGCAGCCGGATCACTCGAGGAAGTCCCGGAGCTTCTCGCTCCTGGACGGATGCCGCAGCTTCGACAACGTCTTCGACTCGATCTGGCGGATGCGCTCGCGGGTGACGCCGAACTCTTCACCGACCTCCTCCAGCGTCCGGGGCTGCCCGTCCACCATGCCGAAGCGCAGCTGGATGACCTTCTTCTCGCGCTCCGACAGGGTGTGCAGGATCCCGGCGATCTGCTCCTGCAGGAGGATGAAGCTGGCCGCGTCGATGGGGACGACCGCGTCGGAATCCTCGATGAAGTCACCGAGGCTGGAGTCGTCCTCCTCCCCGACGGGTGACTCGAGGCTGACCGGTTCCTGGGAGATCTTGAGGATCTCCCGCACCTTCTCGGCCGGGAGGTCCATCTGCTCGCCGACCTCCTCGGGGGTCGGCTCCCGTCCGAGCTCCTGCAGGAGCTGGCGCTGCGTCCGGACGAGCCGGTTGATGGTCTCGACCATGTGGACGGGGATGCGGATGGTGCGAGCCTGGTCGGCGATCGCACGGGTGATGGCCTGGCGGATCCACCAGGTCGCGTACGTCGAGAACTTGTAGCCCTTGGTGTAGTCGAACTTCTCGACGGCGCGGATCAGCCCCAGGTTGCCCTCCTGGATGACGTCGAGGAACACCATCCCGCGGCCGACGTAGCGCTTCGCGATCGACACCACCAGCCGCAGGTTCGCCTCCACCAGCCGGCGTTTACTGAGCTGACCGCCGCGTTCGACGAGCCGGAGGTCGTCGTGGCGGCCGGCTGCCTCCGGAGGCAGCCCCGCGAGGAGCAGCCTCGACGCGGCGATCCCGGCCTCCACCCGCTTCGCGAGATCGACCTCCTCCTCCGCGGTGAGCAGCGGCACCCGGCCGATCTCCCTGAGGTACATCCGCACCGGATCGTTCAGGGAGGCCCGCAGGAGGTGTTCCTCCAGCCGCCGGGGGTCGGGGCGGACGTCGGCGACAGGCTGCGCCGGCGCGTCGGCCTCGGTCGGCGACCTGTCGAGGACACGGACGCCCTCGGTCTTGAGCAGCTGGCTCAGGCCCCGCGCCATCGCGTCGTCGAGGCCCAGCGCGTCGAGGGACTCCTTGACGTCCTCGGTGGTGACGAACCCCCGGGCGCGTCCCAGGTGCAGCAGGTCTGTGACCTCCTCGTGGCCCAGCAGCCGCTCGGCGACGGAGGTCGTGTCCCCCGGACCGGTCGGCGGCGCGGAGAGGTCCGGGGTGATGCTCGTCACGGCGCCGCCGCCCCGCCCTCGACGAGGGTGCGCCTGGAACGCTGCAGCTCGAAGAGCCGTCCCGCCAGGCGGCGGCGTTCGGCGGGGTCGAGCGCTTCGTTCATGCGGTCCAGCTCCGCCCGCACCTCGGCGTACTGCCGGTCGAGCGCGGCGGCGCGCAGGCGGCGCAGCAACTCGTCGACGTGCGCGCTGTCCGGTTCGATGGTCGCGTCGCTCATGGCGAGCGCACGCACCCGCGCTCGCGCGTCGTCGTCCGGCAGGAGTGCGAGCACCGCGGCGAGGTCGCCGCGCGGAGCCGAGCGCAGCGCTTCGAAGAGCTGACGGGAGGCCACCGCGGTGAAGTCCTCCACCACGATGTCCTGCCATGCCGCAGGCAGCAGCTCCGGCGACTGCAGGGCCACACGCAGCACGTCGCGCTCCAACTGGAGCTGCGGATTCGCCGCACGGGCCGAGCGGCGCGCGGGCGCCGGGTCGCCGGATCCCGGCGACGGTGCCGGGAGGCTCGCGTCGAGCTCCCGCTCGATCAGGTCGGCCGACAGGCGCACCGCGGGCGCCACGAGGTCGCGGACGTAGCTGTAGCGCAGGAACCGGTCCTCGAGCTTCCCGAGCAGCGGGAAGGTCCGCCGGTAGGCGTCGACCTGCGCCTCCGGTGTGGCCGTGTCCGCCGTCTGCAGGAGGTGCTCGATCTGGAACTCCACGGCGGTCTTGATGCCCTTCAGGGCGAGCTCGACCGCCTCGATGCCGGCGGACGCGAGGTCGGCCGGATCCTGGCCCGCCGGGAGCGGCAGGACGCCGACCTCGCGGATGCCGACCTCGTCGGCGAGCGCCCGCGCCCGGTCGGCGGCGGCGAAGCCGGCGTCATCGGCGTCCAGCGCCAGGACGACCCGCCGGGCGAACTTCTCGAGCTGCCGGAAGTGGTCCGCCGTGAGCGCGGTCCCGCAGGTCGCGACAGCATGCCGCACGCCCACCTGGTGGAGGCCGATGACGTCCATGTAGCCCTCGACGACGAGGGCCGTCTCGGCCCGCCGCACGATCTCACCCCGCGCCCAGTTCAGCCCGTAGAGCGTCTCGGACTTGCGGTAGACGACGGACTCCGCGGAGTTGATGTACTTCGGCGGCTCGCCGTCACGCGGGCCGGTGCGCAGACCCGCGCCGGGCAGGATCCGGCCACCGAACGCAACGACGTCGCGGCCTCCGCGTTCGAGGATCGGGAAGATGACCCTGCCCCGGAAACGGTCGATCATCCCGCGCGGTCCGCGGGTCGCGAGGCCCGCGTCACCGACCTCCTCGGGCTCGAAGCCCTTGCCGTGGAGGTGCCGCACGAGGGACTCCCAGTCGTCCGGCGCCCACCCCAGCCGGAAGTGCCGGATCGCCTCGTCGTCGAGGCCCCGCGCCTCGAGGTAGGCGCGCGCGGGCTCTCCACCGGGTCCGGTCAGCTGCCCGACGTAGAACGACGCCGCCTCGGCCAGCGCGTCGGTCAGGCGCGTCCGCCGCGAAAGCGCCCTGCGCTCACCCGGTCGCAGGTCGGCGTAGCGCAGCTCGTACCCCTCGATCCGTGCCAGCCGCTCGACCGCTTCGGGGAAGGTCAACGCCTCGATCTTGCCCAGGAACGCATAGACGTCGCCGCCCTCACCGCAGCCGAAGCAGTGGAAGTATCCCTTCGCGGCGTCGACGGTGAACGACGGCGTCTTCTCCTGGTGGAGGGGGCAGAGTCCCTTCAGGCGGCCGCCCCCCGCCCGCTGCAGGGCGGTGTAGTTGCCGACGACCGCGGCGAGGTCGGCCCGCTCCCGCAGGGCCTGGATGTCCTCGTCGTTGATGCGGCCGGGCATCCGCTCCCCTGTCGTGCCGACCCCTCGCAAGGCGGCCCACCGGCGCACGGGCGCCGGGCTGCACCGGACGCGTGGGCGGGTCGAGTGTACGGCGGCGGTGCCCGCACCGTGCGCCGGCGGTACCCATGCGACGCCCGGGGCACCTCCCGCCCAGCGGAGATCGGCATGGCGGCTGCCGCGGTCGGGCGGCCGGCAGACGCCGGGGAACCGGCGGGGCGATTGCCTGGCGCGGTCGGGCGGGGTGAGGCGATTGCCTGGCGCGGTCAGGCGCGGTGGAGCGTGCTCGTCGGCAGGAACAGCCTGGTGAACAGGCTGACGGCCTCGGCGTCGGTGACGCCGGCGACGAAGTCGACGACGTGGTCGAGTCCCGGTCCTTCGCCGCGGTGGTGCGCCGGCAGGCGCTCGGGATTGTCGACGTAGAAGACGACCAGGCTGCGCAGGCAGTGCATGGCACGGCCTCGTTCCGCCTGGATCGCCGCCCGACCGTGCACCCGCTCGGCGAGGAAGCGTTCGAGCGCGTCGAAGGCGGCGGCCGCAGCGGGGGTCATCGCGACCTCGGCGGCGACGAACGACGCGTCGACCACGTCCTCGACGGCCGACGTCAGCCGCCGCGCCGAGGTGGCGCCGAGCACGCGCGTGATCAGGTCGGGCAGGTCGCCCTCGACGACGACGCCGGCGTCGAGCGCGTCGTCGAGGTCGCCGGCCGCAAGGGCGATGCGGTCGGCGACCCGCACGGTCTGACCCTCCAGCGTGGCGGGCATGGGCGTCCCCGCGGTGTGGTGCAGGATGCCGTCGCGGACCTCCCAGGTCAGGTTGAGCCCGCGGCCGCCTCCCTCGATGCGCTCGACGACCCGCAGGCCCTGCTCGTTGTGGAGGAACGGCGTGTCGGTGAACGCCGACAGGGCGTCCTCGCCGGCGTCGGCGAAGGCGGTGTGCCCCAGGTCGTGCCCCAGGGCGATCGCTTCGGTGAGATCCTCGTTCAGACGCAGGGCCCGCGCGACCGTGCGGGCGATCGCCACGACGGCCAGTGTGTGCGTCATGCGGACCGGTTTGTCGCGGCCCTCCGGCGCGGTGAGGGTCTGGGACTTGTCCTTCAGCCGCCGGAACGCCCGGCACCCGAGGATGCGATCGCGATCCTGCTGGAACGTCGTCCGCAGCCGGTCGGGCTCCTCGTACCGGTCCCGCCCCTTGGTCTCGGCCGCGAGCGTCGCCCACGTCGACAGGCTCGCGCGTTCGAGTTCCTCCGTGCGCTCGCGGACCAGAGGCGACTGCTTCACTACTGCGATCGTACCATCGAGGGTGTCCCGGACCCGCGAGCAGGAGCCGACATGGAACCGGTCAAGCCGCGCGAACTCCTCGCCGCCGCACGCGTCGCCGACGCCCTGGTCTACGCCGCCGGCCTGGCGGGGGTGATCGCCGGCGCCCTGCTGCTGCGGGCGGGCCAGGAGGGCTTCGCGGTGGTCGCGTGGGTGCTGACCTTCATCGCGGGCGCCGCCCTGCGGCTGGCGTCGTGGGCGAGCAAGGCGCTGGCCGAGATGCTGATCCGCACCGAGCGCATCGAGAATGACCTCGCCGCCCTCGTCCGCAGCGACGGTCGCCCGATGCCGCCACCGGAGCGGGAGCGCGACGCCCCGGCTGACCCCTACCGGCGTTGGGGCGGCTGGCACTGACGGCGGCGCCGGGACCGACCCGAAGCGGGCGGGCGGCGATCGCCGGTCTACCGGGAGCTCAGGCGGAGCCGCTCGGACAGGTAGTCGGGCACGCGGTCCAACCCGACGCGTTCCTGCGTCATCGTGTCGCGGTCGCGGACGGTGACGGCGTCGTCGGACTCGACGGTCTGGAAGTCCACGGTCACGCAGAACGGCGTCCCGACCTCGTCCTGGCGCCGGTAGCGGCGACCGATCGCGCCGGCGTCGTCGTACTGCGTGTCGAATCGGGGCTTGAGCAGGTCGTTCAGGCGCCGCGCGGTCGGCACGAGCGCGGCGTTGCGCGACAGCGGCAGCACGGCGACCTTCACCGGCGCGAGCGCGTGGTGCAGCCGCAGCACGACCCGCTTGTCGGTCCCACCCTTGGCGGTCGGCGCCTGCTCCTCGCGGTAGGCGTCGACCAGGAACGCGAGCATCGTCCGGTCGACGCCGGCCGCCGGCTCGATGACGTAGGGCAGGTAGCGCTCGTCGCGCTCGGCGTCGTAGTAGCTGAGGTCCTTGCCGCTGAACTCCGAGTGCTGCCGCAGGTCGAAGTCCGTGCGGTTGGCGATGCCCTCAAGCTCCGACCACGCGAACGGGAAGCGGTACTCCACGTCCACGGTCGCCTTCGAGTAGTGCGACAGCTCCTGCTTCGCGTGGTCGCGGATGCGGAGGTTCCCGGGCCGCATGCCGAGGTCGACGTACCACTGCCAGCGCTGGGCGATCCAGTAGTCGTGCCACTGCTCGTCGGTGCCGGGCCGCACGAAGAACTCCATCTCCATCTGCTCGAACTCGCGGACCCTGAAGATGAAGTTGCGCGGCGTGATCTCGTTGCGGAACGACTTGCCGACCTGGGCGATGCCGAAGGGCACCTTCTGCCGGCTGGTCAGCTGCACGTGCGCGAAGTCGACGAACATCCCCTGGGCCGTCTCGGGGCGCATCCACACCAGCGAGGACGTGTCCTCCGTCGGGCCGACGAACGTGCGGAACATCAGGTTGAACGCCTTCGGCTCGGTGAACTCGCGCCCGGAGCAGTTCGGGCAGACGACCTCACCCGCGGCGTTCGGTTCGAGGTGGTCCGCCCGGAAGCGCTGGTTGCACGACCGGCACTCGACGAGCGGATCCGTGAAGCCGGCGACGTGGCCGCTCGCCTCCCACACGCGCGGGTGCATGAGGATCGACGCGTCCAGCGGGACGACGTCGTCGCGCAGCTGGACCATCGACCGCTTCCACGCCGCCTTGACGTTGTCCTTGAGCGCGACCCCGAGGGGGCCGAAGTCCCACGCCCCCCGCAGCCCGCCGTAGATCTCCGACGACGGGAAGATGAGCCCGCGGCGCTTGCACAGCTCGACGATGCGCTCCATGGAGGCGTCGTGCTCGCCGGCCGCGGTGTCCGCATCCGGGGCGACGTGCCCGACCGCACCGTCGACGGCCGGCGGCAGGTCCCGGGGTGAGGGATCGGCGGGTTCGGACACGGCGGCGGGCTCCTCGCAATTGTCGCACGCGCCCCGCGTGGCTCGCGGCGCGCTGCCGGCGAGGCTATACGACCCGGGCGGCGGGCAGTCCGCCGCGCTGCTGCAGCACCGCGCTCGACACGGCGATGCCGGCGCCCAGCGCCGCGTCGGCGTCCGCGCCGGTGCCGAGCGAGCCGACGAAGGCGGCGACGAACGCGTCGCCGGCCCCGACGGAGTCGACGATTCGCACCGGCGGTGGCGCGGCAGACCACGCCTCGCCCGATCGGCCGTAGACCTCCGCGCCCTCCTCGCCGCGGGTGACGCACAGCCAGCCGAGGTCGGGTGCGGCGGCGAAGTACCCGGCGGCGTCGGGCGGGAAGCCGAGCAGATCGGCCACCTTCTCGAGCTCCTCGCCGTTCACCTTCACGACCGTCGCGGCGGCCAGGCCCGTCGCGAGCGCGTCGACGTCGACGTGCGGCGGCCGCAGGTTCACGTCGAAGACCCGCAGTGGTGCGCGACTGAGCCCGAGCAGGCGCCCGAGCGTCGTCCGCGACACCGCGGACCGAGCGGCGAGCGAGCCGTAGCAGAAGACGTCGTGCGCGGGCAGAGCCGGCGGCCCGGCGATGCGGTCCCAGGCGGAGGGGCCGTGGATGGCGAACGTGTGCGACGTCCCGTCCATGGCGACGGAGACCACGCCGGTCGGCAGCTCGTCGTCGATCTCGACGAGTGCCTGGCCCACCCCGAGTGCCCGCAAGGTCTCCTGCACGCGTGCGCCGTCGGCGTCCGCGCCCAGCCGGGTGACGAGCTCGACCTCCCACCCGAGGGCGGCCAGATGGCACGCCACGTTGAGCGGGGCCCCCGCGACCACCCGCCGGTCGGGGAAGACGTCGATCAACGCCTCCCCGAAGACGACCGCACGTCGCCCGCCGGGGGACGGAGTGTCCTGTGCTCCCATGCCTCACCTCGTCCGGGGCACCCGCATGGCACCGACGCCGTCAGACTCGCAGACCCGGCCGGCGTCGCGCGAGACGGCGGTGGCCGCCTAGCATCGGCGGCGATGGCCGACGAACCGCGCGCGCTGCGTCCGGCGTCCGCGGTGCGGGCCCGTGCCACCAGCGCGCTCCAGCGCCTCCAGCCTGCCCTGGCCGGGCACGCCCGCGCGTCGCTCGGCGCCCGCGACGCGGCCGCCCTCCTCGCCCGCGTCCAGCGCCGCTTCATCGACGTCTACCAGGCCCTCGACGAGGTGTACGGCGCCACCGGCGACCTCGACGGGCTCATGGCCGACCTCCTGCGGCTCGTAGCCGACGCGGCTGCGACCAGGGACGACGACCTGCGCGTCCTCGACCATCGTCGCGAGATCGCCCCGGACTGGCACCTGCGGGAGGAGCAGGTGGGCTACGTCTGCTACGCCGACCGGTTCGCGGGGTCGCTCGCCGAGGTCGCGGACCAGCTCGACTATCTGAGCGGGCTCGGCGTCACCTACCTGCACCTCATGCCGCTGCTGCGTCCCCGGCCGTCGCCGAACGACGGCGGGTACGCCGTCGTGGACTACCGCGCGGTCGATCCGCGCCTCGGGGACATGACCGATCTCGAGCAGCTCGCCGCCGCGCTGCGGGGCCGGGGCATCAGCCTGTGCATCGACCTCGTGGTGAACCACACCGCCCGCGAGCACGCGTGGGCCAGGCGCGCGGCCGCCGGCGATCCCGTGTACCGCGACTACTACCACGTCTTCGGTGACCGCTCGCTCCCCGACCGGTACTCGGCCACCCTCCCGGAGGTCTTCCCGGACACCGCGCCCGGCAGCTTCACGGAGGTGCCCGGGCTCGGGTGGGTCTGGACGACGTTCCACGACTACCAGTGGGACCTGAACTACGCCAACCCGCGCGTGTTCCGGGAGATGCTCGACGTCATGCTCTTCCTGGCGAACCGGGGCGTCGAGGTGCTGCGCCTCGACGCCGTGCCGTTCCTGTGGAAGCGCGAGGGCACCGCGTGCCTGAACGAGCCGGAGGTCCACAGCCTCCTCCAGGCTTCCGGGGGCTCGTCGGCTGCGCCGCGCCGGCGGTGGTCTTCAAGGCCGAGGCGATCGTTGGCCCCGACGAGCTGGTCCGCTACCTCGGGGTCCACGACCGGCACCGCCCGGAGTGCGAGCTCGCGTACCACAACCAGCTCATGGTGATGGGCTGGAGCAGCGCCGCGTCGAGGGACGTCGGCCTCGTGACCCAAGCGCTGTCGCAGATGCGCCCGCCGCCGCCGACGACGACCTGGGTCACCTACGTGCGGTGCCATGACGACATCGGCTGGGCGGTCGCCGACGAGGACGCCGCCGCGAACGGCCTCGACGCCTTCACGCACCGCCGGTTCCTCAACGACTTCTACTCCGGGGCGTTCCCCGGCTCGTTCGCGCGCGGCGCGCTCTTCCAGGCGAACCTCGTCACCGGCGACGCCCGGGTCTCCGGGACGGCCGCCTCGCTCTGCGGCATCGAGCAGGCCCTCGAGCTCGACGACCGGGCGCTGCTCGGCCAGGCGGTCCGGCGGCTGCTGCTGCTCTACGGCCTGGCGTTCTCCTACGGCGGCATCCCCCTGATCTACATGGGCGACGAGATCGCGCAGGTCAACGACGCGGCGTACACCGACGACCCGGAGCACACCCAGGACAACCGCTGGCTGCACCGTCCGGCGATGGACTGGGCCGCGGCGGAGCGGCGCCACGACCCCGCTTCGGTGGCCGGCATGGTCTTCGAGGGGCTGCGGCAGCTGGGAGCGGTCCGCCGCGGTCTGCCGGCGCTCCGCGCGGGCGGTGACACGCGACCGCTGTGGACCGACGACCCGGCCGTCTTCGCGTACGCGCGCATCCACCCCCGCAAAGGCACGTTCCTGGGGCTGGCCAACTTCGGCGACTTCGCCACGTCCTGCGACGCGGGGATCCTCGGCGCGGCGGGACTGCGCCGTCCCTGGGACGCCCTGGCCCCCGACGGCCGCTTCGGCCTCCGCGAAGGCCGCATCCAGCTGCCCGGCCTCGGCATGCTGTGGCTGACGGACGACTGAGCGCGCGCGGCCGCCGACGGGGCGGGACGCACGTCGAGTGCTCAAGTGGGTGACATCCTGGCCGATGGGAAAGAGCCACAGACCCGTCCCCTGCCGCTCCTGCGGTGAGCGTCCCGGAGGAGTCCCCAGACGATGACCCGCAGTCCCGGCCAGCCGATCCTCCTCGTTGAGGACAGCGCGGTCGCCGTGGAGATGGTCCGCCAGTCCCTGCGCGACGGCGGGCTGGTCAACCGCGTCGACGTGGTCGCGAACGGCGACGAGGCCCACCGCTACCTGTCGGTCGCCGCGGACGCCGCGTCGCACCGCTACCGACCGGTCCTGGTGCTGCTCGACGTCAACCTGCCGGGCCCGTCGGGCATCGAGGTGCTGGAGTGGATGCGGAGCCAGAGGGCGCTCGAGGACATGCCGGTCGTCGTGATGAGCGCCTCATCCGCCGTCGACCCGATCGAGGACGCGTACCGCCTCGGAGCGGAGGCGTTCCTGGTGAAGCCCGTGGCCTACGACGCCCTGATGGACGTCATCACCCGCCTGCGACTGCCGTGGGCGCTGGAGGGCCGCCCGGAGCGGGACGGCGATGGCTGAACCGATGGCCGCGCACCCACGACCCCGCCGCCGCCGCGTGGCCGCCGCCGCCGTCGCGCTCGGCGCCTTCCAGGCCACCATCGTGTAC
>JACCXR010000431.1 GCA_013696915.1 Euzebyaceae bacterium | reverse complement strand
GACGAACGGCTGCGCTGGCTGGAGGACGCCCTGACCTTTGCGCACGAGGTCGGTGCGCTGGCTCGAGACCGCCACCAGAGGGCCGCGGCCGCGAGGCTGTGGGACGTCTAGTCCATCACGCGGGGGGCAGCGTAAACTGACCGCCGGGGGGGACGGCTGCTTGTCCGTCCCGTGACCGGGTCGGCCCCGCAGCGCAGCATCGCTCGCTCGCCGGCTGCCCAGACGCGCGGGTCCCCGCGGACAAGCGGGGACCGACGCTTGCGCGCCAGCCGACCGATCACCCGCCGGGTCAGCTCGGCGTACTCCTCGTCCAGCGCCTCGCCGCACCAGCCGTCCACCAGCCGCAGCATCTCCGCGACCCGCTCCCGCAGCGCAGCCGGGATGCGAAGGCGTCGCAGCGCCTCTCCACCCCGCCGGTGCCCCCAGCGGGCACCGGGCACCGCGCCCGCGATGGCCGCCACCGAGTCGGTGCCTGGCCGACGCGCTCCGCGGCCTTCAGCGCCAGGACCAGGTGGCTCCGCATCACGAGCGCGAGAGCCTCCAGGAGCGACGGCCTGTGCGCATCGACTGGCAGCGCAGAGGTGCGGGCTCGTGTCATCGTCACGAAGGAGACGCGCCTTCGGCGCTGAGATCGACGAGCTCGAGCCCCTCCACGCGGGTGAAGTGATCGCGATTCCGGGTCGCCAGCGGCAAACCAAGCGCCCGGCAGATCCCCGCCTGCAGGGTGTCGGCCACGCCGATCGGTGTTCCCGCGCTGCGCAGCTGCGCCTCAATCGCGCCAGCACGCAGGGCCGCTTTTCGGTCCAGCAGCAACGGGCCGTTCAGGAACAGCGCGTCGATTCCGTGGCCGCGGCGCGTCCAGTCCTGGCCGCAGCGCAGCTCGAACAGCGTCACCACCGACAGCCGGAGGCGGCGTGCCCGCAGCCACGTCGGGAGCAGCTCGGCGCCGGTTCCGCGGCCTCGCAGGAAGTCGATCACCAGGTCCGTGTCGGCGACCAGCAGGCCGCTCACGAGTCGCGGCCGGCCCCGGTGTCCGACGTCAACCGGCCAGGCCGTGACCGCACGGCGCGCACGTGGTCCTCGAGCGCGTCGGCCTCGCGATCGTCCAGGACCCCGGCGAGGGCGAGCGCCTCGTCGATCTCGGCCTCGTCCTCGCGGGCGAGCAGCAGGTCGATCGCCTCGCGGATCAGCGGTGAGAATCCGCGGGTGCCCCTCCTGGCCGCCAGCGTGCGCAGCGCTCGGTAGTGCTCGTCGGGCAGCTCGATCGTGGTCCGCATCTGGCGGCATCCTAGCATCAGCATGCAACAATGCCTCGACGTCGTCTCGCTTCCTGGCTAGGGAGAGGTGGAAGTCGGGGACGGATGCCGACGGTCGGCTGGCTGCATGTGATGGACTGCTCCGCCGCCTGAACGAGCAGTGTGAAGCGTTGCGTGCAGGGTTGGGGTGCGGCGTCGTGTTCGTCGGTCCCCCTGGGCTGTTGCCGGTCGCGCGCGATGCGGCCCCGGATCTCTGGTCCTACCGCTCGATGCTCCTTGAGTTGCCGGGCGTTTCGGGCGCCGGTGGGGTCGAAGCCCGCGGAGCCCGGGCGGTCATCGACGACGGCTGGGGATCACCGGTCGTTCGCCGGCCGTGCCCTGCTGCCACCGATCGAGCCTTCACCGGGACTGCGCCGGGTCTGCGCCAGGTCGCTGCGGAACTGCAGGCCGCCACGCGGCGATCGTGCGGTTGCAGAGCCTGGAGGCCGTCGAGGGTGCGGCCTCCGAGCAGGACCGCATTCTCGCCCGCGCGTGGCTGGGCCGCGCCTACGAGTTGCGCGGGGACGTCACTGCCGCGCTGACGTTCGCCGAACACGCTCGACGCCGGACGACCGCTGGGTCTCGCGCTCACCGGTGAACTGCTCGACATCCTGGTCCGTTCACCGGATCCGGACTGCGCCGAGAGAGCCGCCCGACGGCGAGTCGCCGTCCTGCACCTCGTCACGCGGCGCAGCCCGGGGCCCGAGGCGCTGCGCGGCCTGTCGGTCTCCCTGGACCGCATCGGCGGGGTGGCGCAGCGCCGTGGCGCCCTCGACGCCACCCACACCGCCTACGACGAGGCCGTGACGTGGTACGAGCTGCTCGAGCGATCGTTCGGCCAGCGGCACGGCATGCCGGACGAGCTCGCGGACGCGCGGGCGAAGATCAAGCGTCTCGAGGCGCTAACCGGCCGTGACGGGTCGCCATCGTAGGCTGTGACCGTGGAACTGCTCGGCATCCTGCTGGTCGTCGTCGGCGTTGTCGCCGCGGTGAAGGTCGCGGGTTTCGTGATCAAGCTGGCGATGGTGGCGCTGATCCTCGGCGGGCTCTACCTGCTGTTCGTACAGGCCTGACCCCTGGCCTGGCCGCTCGCGATCGGGCGATGTTGGCGACGCGCGGTCGCCATCCCCTTGTCGCACCTGGCTCACGGCAGCGCGCCGGCCGCGGGGGCGCGGCCGGCAGTGACCACGGCCTGGACGAGGCCGTCGAGGTCGGAGGGGTCGGCCTCGGCGTCGATGCGCAGGCCGAGGTCGCGGCAGGTGGCGGACGTGACCGGGCCGATCGAGGCGACGCGGATGCGGGGGTCGGGGGGGCCGCCGAGCAGGTCGACGAGGTTGCGGACGGTCGACGAGGAGGCGAACGCGATGACGTCGATGCCGCCGGCGTCCAGGCGGGCCCGCACGCCGTCGGGCAGCGCGCCGACGGTGACGGTGCGGTAGGCCTCGACCTCGGTGACAGTCCACCCGCCGGCGGTGAGCGCCTCGGTCAGGGTGGGCGTGGCGATGTCGGCGCGGGGCAGCAGGGCCCGCGCCGGCGGCCCGGTGGCGAGCAGCGCGTCGGCCAGCCCGCGGGTCGTGAAGCGGTCCGGCACGAGGTCGGCGCGCAGCCCGCGGGCCGCCAGCGCCTCGGCGGTGCCGGGACCGACCGCGGCCAGACGGGCGCAGCCGAACAGCCGCGCGTCGGCTCCCAGGCGCTCGACCGCCTCCCACACGGCGTAGACGCCGTTCGCCGAGGTCA
>JACCXR010000392.1 GCA_013696915.1 Euzebyaceae bacterium | reverse complement strand
GGCCCGACCGCCGGCCGTCGTCCTCCGCGATCGTCGAGGAGCTCGGCCGGCTGCGCGCGGAGGTCGACGACCTCCGCTCCCGCCTCGAGGCGCTGGAGCGCGGCTGATCGGAAGGCTCAGCGACCTTCCTCGGATGCGGCGCGCAGCCCGCGGGAGGAGTTGGCGAGCGCGGCGTCCCACACCTCGTCGGCCTGCTCCGGAG
The DNA here is from genome assembly GCA_013696915.1 of Euzebyaceae bacterium. Lineage (GTDB taxonomy): Bacteria > Actinomycetota > Nitriliruptoria > Euzebyales > Egibacteraceae > JACCXR01. The sequence goes on along the minus strand of JACCXR010000392.1, from coordinate 6,151 downwards.
GGCCGAGCGCCCCGCGGAGCTCCAGGCTGGTGAGGCCGTGAACGAGCCCCCATAACTGGAGGGCGATCCCCAAGGGGTCGGCGGGGGCGAACAGACCCTGGTCGAGGCAGCGCCGCACCGCGTCGACGAGCACCTGGAACGAGTTCACGGTGTCGCGGACGTCCGCCGTGGCCGGGGCAAACTCCGGGACCGGGCGGCCGAACATCAGCTCGTAGAGGTGGGGGTTCGCCAGACCGTGGGCCCGGTACGCCAGGCCGAGCGCCCGCAGGTCGGCGACGGGGTCGTGTCCCCGCTCGACGGCCGCGAAGGCCTCCGCCAGCCGCGCGAAGCCCTCGATGTAGATCTCCCTGACCAGGCCGCCCTTGCCACCGAACAGCGTATAGACGGCCGTCGTTGATGCCCCGACCTCGTCGGCGACCCTCCTGGTGGTCAGCGCGGCCGGCCCCTCGCGCGCCAGGACGCGTGCGCCCGCCTCCAGCAGGGCCATCTTGGTCGACTCGTCGTGGATCTTCGGCCGCGGCATTGACACAGCATACCGTGACGGTGTTATATAACGTCGTTACCGACCGATCGCCCGTGGAGGCCCTCAATGAGCTCGACCGACCCGACCCCGTCATCGCCGTCGCTGCGCGCCTCGGACGCCGAGCGCGAGCGGTACGTCTCAGCCCTGCGCCGGCACATGGTCGACGGGCGGTTGACCCTCGATGAGTTCTCGCAGCGCACCGGCGAGGCGTACGCCGCGCGCACGCGCCCGGAGCTCGACGCCGTCCTGCGCGAGCTGCCGCCGCTGCCGCCCGCCCCCGCCGAGGAGCGGCCGCGGCAGCGGCCGGCGGCCTGGCAGGCGTTCATCGCCGAAGCCGTCCGCCCCTACGTCCTGGTCAATGCGCTGCTCATCGCCGTCTGGGCCCTTGCCGGCGGCGGGTTCTTCTGGCCGGTCTGGCCGCTGCTCGGCTGGGGCCTCGGCGTCGTGTCCCAGGGGCGGGAGGTCCTGCGCACCGGCGTCATGCCGGAGCGGCGCCACGGGTGCGGCAGCGCGCGACGGCTCGCCGCGGCCGGCGGGCCACGCGGTCACGCCTGACCGCAGCCCGCCGAGAGCCCCCGGAATCCCCGGGGACCCCGGTCCGGGAACCGCCCGGAAGCCCGGGACGGCCATCGTTCGAAGGGTAGACGCCACTATCGGCGTCTAGCCTTCGAACCAGGTGGAGTGGACGGGCCAACTACGGGGGCGCCATACCCGTTGAAGGGTAGGCGCCACTATCGGCGTCTAGCCTTCGAACCCAGGGGGGCGCGCGGCCCGTAGCCCTCAAATGCAGGGGGGCGGGCGGCCCGGCCGGTAGACTGCCGTCCTTTCCCGCGTCGCCCCCGCCTCTCGGGAAGGAACCCCATGACCACCCCGGTCGCCGACCGCCTCGCGGCCCTGCGGCGGATGGAGCCGCCTCAACTCGCGGAGATCCTCCGGCGCGTGCCGGCCGTCGCGGAGGCCGTGAGCGGCGCCGGCCCGCTGTCGCCGTACGGTGCGGTGCTCGGCAGACCCCATCGGTCGGCCGGGTCGTTCTCGGTGCCCGCCCTGGCGACCCTGCTCGCGTCGCACGCGGCCATCGACCTCACGCTCGCGAGCTTGAACCGCTTCGAGCTCCAGCTCGCGACGCTCGCCGCCTGGCACGGTGGGCACCTCACCCGCGCGGACGCGCTCGCCGAGGCGGGACCGGACAGCGGCCCGGCCCTCGACGAGGCCGCCGGCGTGCTCGACGCCTTGCTGCTCGCCGACCGCGACCGGGAGTGGCTGGTCCTGCGACCGGGGGTGAAGGACGTCGTGCCGCTGCCCGGCGTCCCGGCGCGCGACGGGATGGCGTTCCTCCACAGCGAGCAGCTCGCGGCGCTGCTGCGGCGGCTCGGCGAGACGCGGCCGCCGGCGAGGAAGGCCGACCGGCTCGACGCGGTCGTGGCGCGGCTGTGCGACAGCGACGTGATCCGCGCGGTGGCGGTGGCCATGCCGCCGGAGGTGCTGCGCGTCTTCAAGCTGCTGCTCGGCCACGGCCCGCAGCGCGTCCGCGACCTCGGCGTCCCCTACTACTCGCCCTGGGGCGCGCGGCAGGCGACGCCGGTGCACTGGCTCGCCGAGTGCGGCCTGATCGGCGTCGACGTCGACGCGCAGGTGTGCTGGATATGGCTCGACGTCCTCGTGGCCGTCAGGGGGAGCCTGTTCGACGACTGGCGCGCCGCGCCCCCCGAAGTCCCGACCACGCCGCTGCACGACGCCGGCGGAGGCCTGCCGGTCGTCCTGAGCCGCCTGACGGCACTGCTGGACCTGTGGGCCACCGACCCCGCGCCGGCGCTGGCGACCGGCGGGTTGGGCGTGCGTCCGGTCCGCGCGGCCGCGAAGACCCTCGGCGTCCCGCCCGGCGAGGTCGGGCTGCTCGCGCACCTCGCGATCGGGCTGGGGCTCCTCGGCACCGTGTCGGCGGGATCGAAGGGCCGCGGCCGCAACCGCACGGAGATCCTGCAGTGGGCACCCACCGAGCTGGTCGCCGAGTTCCAGGCGCAGCCTGCGGCGCTGCGGTGGGCACTGCTCGTCCAGGCGTGGCGCGACGACCCGCGTCTCAACGACTTCGGCGGGCTGCCCGAGCGGACGGCCGAGGGGGACGACGACGTCGGCGGGAACGTGCCGCGGGCGGCGTTGGCGAGGGTGCTGCGCGATCTCCCCGCCGGCAGCGGGCTGGCGGCCGATGACCTCGCCGACCGGGCCGAGTTCCTCGCACCGCTGCTGCTGCCGGCCCCCGCGACCGGCGGGCTGGTCGCGGCCGCGCGAGCACTGGGGCTCGTCCCCGGCGCCGGCCCCGTCGGGCTGACGGCCCTCGGGCGGGCGGTGCTGGAGGGGCCCGACGCCGTCGAGGCGGCGCTGCCCGAGCCCCGCAGCGAGTTCACCGTCCAGGCCGACCACACCGTCATCGCGCCACCCGACCTCGCCCCCGAGGTGACCGCCGCCCTCGAGCGCTACGCGGAGGTCGAGTCCGCCGCCGGCGCCCGCGTCTACCGGTTGTCGGAGCGGCGCATCGCCGCGGCTCTCGCCGACGGCGACACCGCCGACGGCATCCTGGACTTCCTGCGCCGGCACTCCACGGTCGAGATCGCCCAGAACGTCGCCTACCTCGTGACCGACTGCGCACGCCGGCACGGGCGGCTGCGGGCCGGCGCCGTCGGGTCCTACCTCCGCTGCGACGACCCCGCGCTGCTGACCCGCGCGGCCGAGGTGCGGTCGGCGAAACTGTCGCTGCTCGCCCCCGGCGTGGCGGTGTCGCCGCTGACGCGCGACAAGCTCGTAGAGACGCTGCGCCAGCGGGGACTTCTTCCGGTCGCCGAGTCGGTGGACGGCGCGGAGCTGCCGGCGGCCCGGACCGTCGCCGTGCCGCGGGCGCGGTCGCGCGGGCGCCTTCTCGAGTTCCGTCCCGCCGGTGGCGTGACGCCGGGCGAGCTCGAGGTGCTCGCCAAGTCGCTCCTGGAGGACCGCGAGGACACCCCGCGCGCCCTGTTCGGGGACAGGTCGTGGCCGGCGTGACCGACTACGACAACCCCCTGATCGTCCAGTCCGACCAGACCGTCCTGCTCGAGGTCGCGAGCCCGAAGGCGGCGGACGCCCGCGCCGCCCTGGCCCGCTTCGCCGAGCTGGAGAAGTCCCCCGAGCACGTCCACACCTACCGCCTCACGCCTTTGTCGCTGTGGAACGCGGCGTCCGCGGGCGTCGATGCGGACGCCGTGGCGGACACGCTCACGGGCTACGCGAAGTACCCGGTCCCCGACGCGGTGCTCGTCGGGGTCCGCGACCAGATGAACCGCTACGGGCGTCTGCGGATCGTCCGCGACTTCGACGCCGGGGCGCTCGCCCTCACGACCGCCGAGCCCGCGCTGCTCGCCGAGGTCGTCCGCGACCGCGCCGTCGCGGCGCTCCTCGGCGAGCGGCTCGACGGCAACCGCTACGCGGTTCGGCTCGGCGACCGCGGCCCCCTGAAGCAGGCGCTGCTGCGGCTCGGCTGGCCGGCGGCCGACGAGGCCGGCTACGTCGAGGGCGACGCCCTCGAGGTGCCGCTGACCTGCACCCTGCGGACCTACCAGTCCGAGGCCGTCGCCGCCTGGTGGGCCGACGGCTCCGCCGCGGGGGGCAACGGCGTCCTGGTCCTGCCCTGCGGCGCCGGCAAGACGGTGATCGGTCTCGCGGCGATGGCCCAGGCGGGCGTCTCCACGCTGATCGTGGCGACGTCGATCCTCGCCGCGCGTCAGTGGATCGGCGAGCTCCGCGCGAAGACGGGCCTCGACCCCGAGCTGGTCGGGGAGTACTCCGGTGAGCGCAAGCAGATCCGCCCCGTCACGGTGGCCACCTACCAGGTGCTGACCTGGCGCGACCCCGGGGCCGCGGACGACGCGGAGCTCGGCGTGCTCCACCCGCACCTGGGGCTGTTCGACGCCCAGCAGTGGGGCCTGGTCGTCTACGACGAGGTGCACCTGCTGCCCGCCCCGGTGTTCCGGGCGACCGCCCAGATCCAGGCCGTCCGGCGGCTCGGCCTCACCGCGACGCTCGTGCGCGAGGACGGCAAGGAACCCGACGTCTTCTCCCTGATCGGGCCCAAGCGCTACGACGCGCCCTGGCGGGAGCTCGAGGCCCAGGGCTGGATCGCGCCGGCGTCCTGCACCGAGATCCGCGTCGAGCTCGGCGACGACCTGCGGATGACCTACGCGACCGCCCCGCAGCAGGCGCGCTACCGCATCGCGGCGTGCGCCCCGGCGAAGCTGGCCGTGCTCGACGCGCTTGTCGCGCGGCACGCCGGTGACCGCGTCCTCGTCATCGGGCAGTACCTCGACCAGCTCCGCGCGGTCGCGGAGCGGCTGGCGGCGCCGCTCGTCACCGGGCAGACGTCCCAGGCGGTGCGGGAGGAGCGCTTCGGCGACTTCCGCGACGGGCGCCTTCCGCTGCTCGTGGTGAGCAAGGTCGCGAACTTCTCGATCGACCTGCCCGAGGCGAACGTCGCCGTCCAGCTCTCCGGGACGTTCGGCAGCCGCCAGGAGGAGGCGCAGCGGCTCGGCCGCATCCTCCGCCCGAAGTCCGACGGCGGCCAGGCCCGCTTCTACAGCGTCGTCGCCCGCGAGACGGTCGACCAGACCTACGCCGCCAACCGCCAGCGCTTCCTCACCGAGCAGGGCTACGCCTACACGATCCTCGACGCCGACGAGGTCGTCGTCTGACCTGAGCCGTGGGCGCCCTACGGCGAGGAGGCGGTTGTCGCGGCCGAGGAGCGCGCATCCTGAATGGTGACGACGACCACGCGATCGGCGTCCTCGTCGAAGTGATAGACGAGGAGCATCCACCGCCACGGACCCAGCAGGAAGCGCAGGCCGGTCCATCGTCCGCTCAACTCAGGGCCAAGTCGTGGGAATCGCTCCAGGGAGCCGAGACAGGACCGAACCCGCCGGCGCGTATCGGCGGGGAGACTGAGCGCCGCGATCAGGCTGTCAAGATCCTCGACCGCCGACACCGCGAGATCGACGCGCGTCATTCGTCACAGCTCGTGCAGCGGAACCGTCGCGCCCTCCGCCACCTGTCGAAGGCCGAGCTGCGCGCGCCCGTAGGCACCGTCGATGCCGTCGAGAAGCGCAACGACGTTGCCGGGATCTGGGTCGGCGTCGTCGATCGCCCTGGACAGCAGGGACCGCGCGAGCGTGCCCTCGTTGACATGGACGCGAGCGGCGAGCTGCGACAGCTTCGATGCCCGCTCCCCGTCCAGGGTGATGTTCAGACGCTGCCTGTCAGCCGTCATGGCCGGCGCAACATACACGTGGCAACAGGGGACATGTAGGTGCGTCCTGGGCAGGGCTCAGTCCGCGGCGTCGAGGGAGAGCGCGACGGAGTTCATGCAGTAGCGCTGCCCGGTCGGGGCCGGGCCGTCGTCGAAGAGGTGGCCGAGGTGGGCGTCGCAGCGGCCGCACAGGACCTCCGTCCGGCGCATGAAGAGGCCGCGGTCCTCCTCGAAGCGAACCGCGTCCGGGGTGATCGGCTCCCAGAAGCTTGGCCAGCCGGTGCCGGAGTCGTACTTGGTGTCCGACCGGAACAGCGGTGACTCGCAGGCGATGCAGCGGTAGACGCCGTCGTCCTTCGCGTCCC
>JACCXR010000391.1 GCA_013696915.1 Euzebyaceae bacterium | reverse complement strand
CTCAGGGGGCCACGGCCGCGCCCGCGCGCCCAGCCCGGCGACGCCTGAGCCGCGCGGCGCCGCTCGTCCTCCTGGCGGCTGCGGTCGTCGCCGTCGCGGTGCTCGGTGGGCCCGCCGACCAGGGGATCCCGCTCGACCCCCGCTCGCCGGCGCCCCTGGGGACGAAGGCCCTGGTCGACACGCTGCGGGAGCTGGGCGCCGACGTCGACGTCACCGACACCGCTCCCGGCCCCGACGTGACGGCCGCCCTGATCCTGTCCGACGTCCTCGACGAGGGGCAGCGCGAAGGGGTGCGGGCATGGGTCGAGGCGGGCGGCAGGCTGGTGGTCGCCGACCCCCGCTCGCCATTCAGCCCGCCGCCGGTCGGCACTACCGAGCTCGGGTTCGTCGACCCCACGATCGCCAGGGGGTGCGACCTGCCGGTGGTCCGGGACGTCGAACGGGTCGCCGCGCCGGGCGGCGCGACGCTCGAGGCGGCGGGCGGGGCGCGCGGCTGCTTCCCGCGCGACGACGGCTTCTGGCTCGTCGCCACCGCGCAGGGGGAGGGCGCCGTTGTGGCGCTCGGCGGACCGACCGCGTTCACGAACGGCCGGTTCGGCGACGCCGACAACGCGGTCCTCGCCGCGGCGCTGCTCGCACCGGAGGAGGGCAGCCGGGTGGCGGTGCTGCGGCCGCCGGCGCCGGGGGAGGGCGCTGCGACCCTGGGCGACCTCGTGCCCCGCCGGGTGCGCCTGGCGCTGCTGCAGCTCGCGGTCGCCTTCGGCGTCGTCGTCGGATGGCGCGCCCGCCGGCTGGGCCGACCGGTGCTCGAACCGCAGCCGGTCCAGCTCGCAGGCTCGGAGACGGTCGTGGCCGTCGGGAACCTGCTCCAGCACGGCGGAGCCCGCAGGCGCGGCGCGGAACTGCTGCGGCACGACCTGCACCGGACGCTCGCTGAGCGGTTGGGGCTGCCCGCGTCCCTGCCGCCGGAGGCGGTCGCCGACGCCGCCGCGGCCCGCACGGGGCTCGACCGGGACCGCGTGCTCGGCGCGCTCGCGGGACCGGAGCCGGCCGGCGAGGACGGCCTCGTCCGCCTCGCCCAGGAGATCGAGTCGGTCCGGGTTGCGCTGACACCGATCGGACAAGGAGCACCGCGTGGTCGATGACGTGGGCGACGCCCGCCGCGCCGTCATGGGCGTCCGCGACGAGGTCGCGAAGGCGGTCGTCGGGCAGGAGGGCGTGGTCAGCGGCCTCCTCGCCGCGCTGCTAGTCCGCGGCCACGTCCTGCTCGAGGGCGTGCCCGGCACGGCGAAGACGCTGCTGGTCAAGGCGCTGGCCGCGGCCCTCGACCTGGAGGAGGCGCGGGTCCAGTTCACCCCGGATTTGATGCCGTCCGACGTGCTCGGGCAGGTCGTGCTGTCCGGCGAGCCCGGCTCTTCGGGCGCCCGCGAGACCACGTTCCGGTTCCGCCGTGGGCCGGTGTTCACCAACCTCCTGCTCGCCGACGAGATCAATCGCACGCCCGCCAAGACCCAGGCGGCCCTGCTTGAGGCCATGGAGGAGCGGCAGGTGTCGGTCGAGGGACAGGCGCAGCGGCTGCCTGACCCCTTCCTGGTGGTCGCCACCCAGAACCCCGTCGAGTACGAGGGCACCTACCCGCTGCCCGAGGCGCAGCTGGACCGCTTCCTGTTCAAGCTCACCGTCGGCTACCCCACCGCCGAGCAGGAGCAGGCCGTCCTCGCGCGCCACGACGCCGGCCTGGACCCCCACGACATCCCCAGCCTCGGCATCGCGGCCGTGGCGGGGCCGGCACAGCTCGCCGCCGCCCGGGCCGCCGTGCTCGCCGTCCGCACGGAGGCGCCGGTCCAGGCGTACATCGTCGCGCTGTCGCGCGCGACCAGGCAGTCGCCGTCGTTGACGCTGGGCGTCAGCCCGCGAGGCTCCACGATGCTGCTGCACGCCGCGAAGGCGTGGGCGTGGCTCGCCGGCAAGCCGTTCGTCACGCCCGACGAGGTGAAGGCGGTCGCCCTGCCCACGCTCCGGCACCGCGTGCAGCTCCGGCCCGAGGTCGAGCTTGAGGGCGTGAACGCCGACGGCGTCCTCTCCGGGATCCTCGCCGCCGTCCCCGTCCCGCGGTAGCCCGTTGCCCGTCCCCACCTGGAGGCTGGCCGCCGCGGCCGCGGCGCTCGCGGTGGTGCTGCTCGGCGTGCCGGGGGCCGACGCCGGGCTCGCGGCCGGCCTCAACCTCGCGCTGCTGGTCGCGGCGGCAGCCGACCTCGCCGCCACCGTCAGCCCCCGCGCGCTCCGGGTCGAGCGCGAGC
>JACCXR010000365.1 GCA_013696915.1 Euzebyaceae bacterium | reverse complement strand
GACCGCGGTGTCCCCATGCCCCCCGCGGCGAACAGCGCCGGGCCGGCCACGGCCGCCAGCCACCACGGGCCCGGTGCCAGGCAGCCGACCCACAGGGCGCCGGCCAGCAGCCACGCGGTGCCGGTGGTCACACGGCCACCAGCTGGGAGAGCTCCTGGAACCGCTTCTCGCCGATGCCCGGCACGTCGCGCAGGTCGCCGACCGTGGCGAAGCCGCCGGCCGCGTCGCGGTGGTCGATGATCCGCTGCGCCAGGACGGGCCCGATACCGGGGAGGGTGTCGAGGTCGGCGGCCGTCGCGAGGTTGAGGTCCAGCGTCCCGTCGGGTCGCACGGCCGACGGTGCCCCGGGGGCGACCGCCGCGCCCGGACCTGCGTTCGACGGTGCGCCGTCCCCGACGCCGTTGCCGGCTCCCGCGCCGCCGCCGACGGTCGCGCCCGCTGCCACCTCGGCCTGGGTCGGCACGAGCAGTTGCTCGCCGTCGGCCAGCGCCCTGGCCAGGTTGAGCCGCTCGAGGGCCGCGTCGCCAAGAGGCCCGCCGGCCGCGGCGAGCGCGTCGGCGACGCGTGCGCCGCCCGGCAGCCGGTACAGCCCCGGCGATGCGACCGCGCCGGCGACGTGGACGACGACCTCCTCGGCGGTGACTGCGACGCCCGGCGTCCCGATCGGGGCCGCGGTCGGCCGGGGGTCCAGGGGTGCGCTGGGCCGCGCGGCGACCCACAGCAGGCCGAGGGCCGCCAGGGCGCCGGTGACCAGCACGCCGAGCGCGACGAGCTCGGCACCGGTGCAGCCGAGCGCGGCCACCAGGCGCCGGACGAGGGCTGGCCCTGAAGGGCGGCGCGGGCGCGCAGGCGCGGAGGGAGGGCTCACCCGACCGACGGTAGGCCGGGAGTGTGTCAGGGCGGGGCTTCGCGGTCGTCCGGCTGTGGATTACCGCGCCGTCCGGCCGGCGCGGCGGGTCAGCCGCCGCGGGTCACGAAGTTGAGCATGCGGTCGGGCACCCAGACGACCTTGACCAGCTGCCGGTCGGAGAGGTGGCGCACCACGTTGTCGAGTTGCCGCGCGGCGGCCTCGGCGTCGGCCTGGGACGCCCCCGCCGGGAGCACCATCGCGTCGCGGACCTTGCCGTCGACCTGCACGGGCACGCGCCTGGTGGCCTCGATCAGCAGCGCCGGGTCGAAGCCAGGCCACGTGGCGCGGTGCACCGACTGCTCGTGCCCCAGCCGGTGCCACAGCTCCTCGGTGACGTGCGGCGCGATCGGCGCCAGCATGATCTGCAGTGCCTCCAGCGACTCCTGGACCGCGGTGCCGCGGACCCCGCGGTCGCGGAAGGCCGCGGAGATCTCGTTCGCGAGCGTCATGAGCTTCGCGATGGCGGTGTTGTACTTGAACGCGTCGTAGTCCTCGGTGACGCCGGCGATCGCCTTGTGGGTCGCGCGGCGGAGCGCGGTTGCGTCGCCGGCATCGCCGTCCGGTCCGGCGGGCACGTGCTCGTCCACGAGCCGGCAGAGACGGGACAGCCACTTGAACAGCCCCGCCGTCGAGACGTCCGCCCAGTCGACGTCGTCCTCGATGGGGCCGGCGAACAGCATCGTCGCCCGCAGGGTGTCGGCCCCGTACTCGTCGACGACCGCCTTCGGCTCGACGACGTTGCCCCGGCTCTTCGACATCGCCGCGCCGCCGGAGAGCACCATCCCCTGGGACTTCAGCCGCGTGAAGGGCTCCGTGAATTCCAGGTGGCCGAGATCGTGGAGCGCCTTCGTAAAGAAGCGGGAGTAGAGCAGGTGCAGGATGGCGTGCTCGATGCCGCCGGTGTACTGGTCGACCGGCATCCAGCGGTGGACGGCCTCGCGGTCGAACGGCACGTCGTCGCGGTTCGGCGAGCAGTACCGCAGGTAGTACCAGGACGAGTCGACGAACGTGTCCATCGTGTCGGTGTCCCGGCGCGCCGCGCCCCCGCACTGCGGGCACTCGACGTTCACCCAGTCGGCCGCGCTGGCCAGCGGAGCGTCACCCTTGGGCCGGAAGTCGATCGTCTCGGGATCCGGCAGGCGGACCGGCAGCTCCGTCTCCGGGACGGGCACGAGGCCGCAGCCGGGGCAGTGGACGATCGGGATCGGTGCGCCCCAGTAGCGCTGCCTGGACACCAGCCAGTCGCGCAGCCGGTAGTTGACCGCGGGACCGCCGAGACTCTTGGCCTCCAGGTCGGCGGTGATCCTCCGTTTGGCCTCCCGCCATGGCAGCCCGTCGTAGCCGGGAGAGTTGACGACGGCCCCCTCGCCGAGCGCGGCGGTCGTCATCGTCGACTCGTCCAGGTCGGCGCCCTCGACGGCGACCACGACGCGGACCGGGATGCCGTAGGCCCGGGCGAAATCGAGGTCGCGCTGATCGTGCGCGGGTACGGCCATGATCGCGCCGGTGCCGTACCCCATGAGGACGTAGTCCGCGGCGTAGACCGGGATGCGCTCGCCGTTGACCGGGTTGACCGCGTGCACGCCGAGGGCCAGCCCCTCCTTCTCACGGTCGGTGGACTCGCGTTCGATGTCGGACTTGCGCCGCACCCTGGCGAGGAACGCGTCGAACTCGTCGGCGACCCCGCCGAGCTCGGCCCATGCGCGCGCCCGGGGGTGTTCGGGCGCAACGACGAAGAAGGTGGCGCCGAAGAGCGTGTCGGGACGGGTGGTGTAGACGACGACGTCCTCGGCGGCCTCCTCGATGCGGAAGGTGGCCTCGGCGCCCTCGCTCCGGCCGATCCAGTTGCGCTGCAGCGTCAGCACCCTGGCGGGCCAGGTCGGTTCGAGCTGGCTCATGTCGTCGAGCAGGCGCTGGGCGAAGGCGGTGATCTGCAGGAACCACTGCGTGAGCGCCTTCTTCGTGACCTCGGCGTCGCAGTACTCGCAGCGGCCGTCCTTGACCTGCTCGTTGGCGAGCACGGTCTGGTCGTTGGGGCACCAGTTGACGCTCGCGTCCTTGCGGTACGCCCACCCGGCCTTGTAGAGCTGCAGGAACAGCCACTGGGTCCACCTGTAGTAGGCGGGGTCGGAGGTGTGCAGCCGACGGGACCAGTCCCACGCGAACCCCAGCCGCCGCATGGTCGCGGCCTGCGTCTCGATGTTGCGGTAGGTCCACTGCTGCGGGTCGATCCCGCGCCGGATCGCAGCGTTCTCGGCGTTGAGGCCGAACGAGTCCCACCCGATCGGGTTCATCACCTCGTGACCGCGCAGCCGGGCGTAGCGCGCGACGGCGTCCGCCAGCGAGAAGGCCTCGGCGTGCCCCATGTGCAGGTCGCCCGAAGGGTACGGGAACATGTGCAGCGCGTAGAACGGCGGACGGTCGCTGGTCTCGTCCGCCTCGTACAGCCGGTCGTCGGCCCACTGCCGCTGCCAGCGGGTCTCGATCTCCTGCGGGTCGTACCCGGTCGCCACCGGGCGCTGCTCGGTCCATGCCATGGGGCGAGTCTATGCAGGCACCGGGGTCACGCGACCCGGTACGCCGCCCGCTCCTCGGCCAGCAGGTAGTCCGCCGCCCACCGGATGCCCCGGGCCTGCCCGTTGCGCGGCGGCGCCAGCCGGAGGTAGGCCTTCGACACGCCGACGTCGTCCACCGGCACGAGGTAGACGACATCGCTTTCCGGCAGCCAGACTCCGAAGTAATCGACCTGCCCGCGGTAGTCCTCGCGGGCATACGGCGGCCTGTTGGCGGCGCTGACGGGACGGAACTCGACCGCCCCGCCCTCGATGCGTCCCGTCTTGCACTGCACCCGCTGGAAACCGGAATCGTCCTCGAACACCAGGTCGTAGCGTTGACTGCCGCTGAGCGGAACGAGCACGGACTTGCCGGCACGGACGACTGCCTTGATCACCGCAGCCTCGGTGAGGTCCGCCCTTCGCCGACGGGGTCATGAGTCGACTGCGTGTCATGTGTCGAGTTTCCCCGGAGGGGTGTGACTGCGTCCCTGGTACACTCTCCCGCGGTCCGGGGGCATTAGCTCAGTTGGTAGAGCGCATCCATGGCATGGATGAGGCCAGCGGTTCGATTCCGCTATGCTCCACCCGATGTGAGTCCATGCGAACCGGCGTCCCCAATGCCCTGCGACGTCTCCGAATCCGACCAGGCCAACACTGACGCGACTGAGCTTTCGCGGAGCCTTGGGGCGCTGACAGCTCGGGCGACGCGGCAGCGTGGCCGCTCATCCAGCAGTGGTCACAACGCCACATCGCCACCGTCGGACAGCTTCTCCCAATAGCCGCGCAGTTCGTCGGCGTCGTCGCCGCTCAGGCTCACTGCGATGTGTTTCCCAGGGTTGTGCTCCATCCCGGGAGGGTGGGGCGCGCGCTCGGAACGGCTCCCGATACACTGTGATGTGTGTGATGGTGTAACAACGGGAGGTCCGTGATGTCGGCGACGAGGACGAACATCGATCTCGACGACGAGATAGTCGAGCAGGCGATGCGGCTCTACGGGACACGCTCGAAGAGGGAGACCGTGGATCTGGCGTTGCGGCGCTTGGTCGGGGCGAGACTCGGCACGGACGAAGCGCTCGCCCTCGAGGGGTCGGGTTGGGAGGGTGACCTTGACGCCGTACGTCGCGACGGATCGCCAGAGTCCGGGTGACGGTCCTGGTCGACACGTCCGCCTGGGTGGAGTACCTACGGGCGACGAGCAGCCCGCAGCATCGGTGGATCCGTGAGGCGATCGCCAGCGAGCGCCCGCTGGGATGGACAGATCCGATCCTGTACGAGCTGACCGCCGGGGCCCGCAGCACCGAGCGTGCCGACCAGTTGCGCGCCTTGCTGCTGCGGGGACCGATACTCGCCGTTGCCGGCCTGCGGGACTGGGAGGACGCTGCACGGCTGTACCGCACAGCCCGATCGCGCGGGCTCACCGTGCGGTCGACCATCGCCTGTTTGATCGCGGCCGTGGCAGTCCGCACGGCCAGCCCCGTACTGGCCCGCGACCGCGACTTCCAGGCACTCGCGGCGGTCTCCGCCTTGGAGTTGATGCAGCCGTGACCGCAGTGCTCAACGGTCGCGGCCGCTGACCCGGTCAGGCTCCGGTTAGGGTTCCGGCAGGTGCTGCAACAGCCAAGGTAGAGCGCGGAAACCACGTGGCTGTAGTACTCCGGCGAGCGCGTCGGCGACAGCCTCGGGGAACGCGGCGTGAGCTGGTGCATGAGGAGACCACCCGGCAACTTCGAACTGCTCTTTCCACGGAAACGGCTCGAGGAGGCACGCGACCGAGGTCATCCGCAACCACCTCGCCCAGCTCGACTGAGCCGGACGCGCCGTCACGTCCGCGCGCGAGCACCACGGAGAGGGCGAGCAGCACGGCGACGTACCGGCGAGTACGGTCGTCGCCGCGGCCCCGCCCTGACCCGATCCCTACCCGGTGTCGGTCCTGGCGTGGAAGCATGAGGCCATGGTGACGTCGAAGCAGCCGGTGACGGTCCCGACCGACGTGAGTGTCGACAACTTCCTCGCCGCCGTCCCCGACGAGCGCCGGCGGACCGACGCGGAGCGCCTCTGCACGATCCTGCGCGAGGTCACCGGCGAGCCCGCCGTGATGTGGGGCCCGAGCATCGTCGGCTTCGGCAGCTACCGCTACACCTACAGAGCGGGCGCACCGGCGACTGGCCGCTGGCAGGCTTCTCGCCGCGCAAGCAGCAGCTCGTCGTCTACCTGGTGGGTGGCTTCAAGGAGCGGCACGTGTCGGTGCTGGCCCGCCTCGGTCCGCACCAGGCCGGCAAGGGCTGCCTCTACCTGAAGCGGCTCGATGACGTCGACGAGAGCGTGCTGCGCGAACTCATCGACCGCACGGTACGGGTGCACAAGGGCGTCGACCGGGCCAGCAAACGCTGAGTGCCAATCCCGGAGCCCCTCAGGAGGCGATCGAGCAGGCGCTGGAAGCGCTGCGTCGAGACCGGTCGGCCATTTAGCCGGTCCGGGCAACTACACTGGATTCCACCCCGCGCGCATCCGCCCGTGATCACGTGCAGCCCGTCTCCGGCGGGATTGGTGACTCGCTCGCTACTCAGCGTCATGACGCCAGCACGATCCGTACGGTGCGTCACGCATGGCTTGTCCGCTACGTTCAGACTAGAACCGCGCCGGGACCCCGGCGTGCCGAAGTGGAGGCTCCGTGAGCGTCGCAGTCCAGCGTGTCCTGTCCGTGTTCGTCATCCTCGCAATGGGCGCGGGTCTCGCGTTGACGGTGCCGGCCTCGCGCCAGGCCTCCGCCGTGATCACCGGTGGGCCCGACGACACCGCCGACGTCACGGACGGCTTGGTGAACGCGATCGCGAGCTCGGAGACGCGCACGTTCCTCGGCGGCACGTTCACCCGGGTGCGGTCACGCGCCGGCGCCGTCACGATCGTCAGCCGTGTGGCGGCCGTCGACGCCGCCACAGGCGAGGTAATCCCGGCGTTCGCCCCGCAGGTGGACGGCCGGGTCGACGCCCTGGCCGTCGCCGGCAACACCCTGTTCATCGGGGGCAACTTCCGCACCGTCGGCGGCCAGCCGCGGAGCGGGCTCGCGGCCGTCGACGCGACCACCGGCGCCGTGCTGCCGTGGCGGGCCGACGTCAACCCGACCGGGATCGTCCACGCGCTCGCCGTCGTCGGCACGCGGCTCTACGTCGGCGGGACGTTCACGAACCTCGGCGGTCCCGCGCGGTCGCGGCTGGGAGCCGTCAGCACCGCGAACGGGGCGCCCGTCCCCGAGTGGGCGCCGGTCGCCGACCGGCGGGTGCGGACCCTCGAGCCCAGCGTCGAAGGCCAGCGCATCTTCGTCGGCGGCGACTTCACCACGATCAACGGGACGTCGAAGGCGAACCTGGCCGCCGTCCGGGCCGCCGACGGGGCGCTCGACCCGGCCTGGAGAGCGGCCGGCGGCATCGCCGTGCTCGACGTCGCCGTCGCGGGCGACATCGTCGTCGCCGCCTTCGCCGGCCGCGGCGGCCTGGCCCGCATCTTCGACGCCACCACCGGCGCGCAGCGGGCGGGCGTCTTCACCGACGGGGACGTGCAAGCGGTCGCGATCCTGGGGCCGAGCATCTACATCGGCGGCCACTTCCTCCGCCGCGTGGGTCCCGCGAACTCGCCGCGGACGTTCCTCGCCGCGCTGGACTTCGCCGGGCGCGTGCTGACCTTCGCGCCCGAGGTCACCGCCGGCGCGCTGGGGGTCGCCGCGCTGCACGCCCGGGGCGACCGCCTCTACGTCGGCGGGGACTTCACGGAGGTGAACGGCGAGGAGCAGGAACGGTTCGCCCGCTTCACCGACCCCGACCCCGAGGAGTCGCCGAGCCCCGCGCCGACCGGGACCCCCACGGGCAGCCCGACCGCGACCCCGACCACCAGTCCGACGGGCACCCCGACCGGGACGCCCACCGGCACCCCGACCGGGACGCCCACCGGCACCCCCACCGGCACCCCGACCGAGACGCCCACCGGCACCCCGACCGGGACACCCACCAGCAGCCCGACCGCGTCGCCGACGGACTCACCGAGCCCCACGCCGGGGACCGGCGAGGTGGTCCGCGTCGCGGGCCCCGGACGCGTCGAGACGGCCGTCGAGGTCTCGCGGCGCTACTGGCAGACCTCGGGGAGAGCACTGCTCGCGACCGCCGACCGCTACCCGGATGCCCTCGCAGGCGGGGCCCTGGCCGCCGAGCTTGACGCCCCCCTCCTGCTGACCACCCCCGGCTCCCTCCACCCCGCCGTCGAGGCCGAGCTCCTGCGGCTCGATGCCGAGACCGTCACGATCCTCGGTGGGACGAGCGCGGTCTCGCAGGCCGTGGAGAACCGCCTGGAAGCGCTGGACATCACCGTGGACCGCATCGCCGGACAGGACCGGTACGCCACGGCGGCCGCCGTTGATGCCCGGGTGCCGCTCCCCGCGACGGGACAGGTCGCGCTCGCCTCCGGGGACAACTTCCCGGACGCCGTGTCGGCGGGCGCCCTGTCGGCCAGCCCGTCGCAGGTGCCCACCCTGCTCACCCGCGCCGGCGACCTGCCGCCCGTGACCGAGCAGGCACTCGAGGAGTCCGGCGCGAGAGAGATCCTGCTCCTCGGCGGCACCGTCGCGATCTCGGCCGACGTCGAGGCCCGCCTGGATGCGCTGGGCTACACCGTCCGTCGGCTGTCGGGCCCGACGCGCTACGACACCTCGGTCGTGGTGGTCGCCGAGGCCGCCCGCCGCTACCCGGCGGGCACGCTGCCGGTCGTCTTCGCCTCCGGCGAGAACTTCCCGGACGCGTTGGCCGCCGGCGCTCTGGCGGCCCGGCTTGGGGCGCTGCTGCTCCTGGTGCACCGCGACACGCTCGCGAACAGTCCGGCGAGCGAGCAGTTCCTCCGGGACTTCGGGTCGTCGGTGAGCTACGGCGTCGTTGTCGGGGGCCCGCAGGCGGTGAGCGACGTCACCCTGGGCGAGATCCGGGCGCTCGTGGCACCGGACTGAGGGGGCCCGGTCAAGCGGTCGCCGGCGTCCCGGCCGGCGGCGCCACGAAACTCGGCGGGCGGGTACGCCTCGTCGGTCGGCCGGTGACTGCCCTTCGGCGCATCGCTCACCGCGGCCAGGGCGGCCGCCGGATCGACCGCCGGCAGCGTCTGCGACTTGCCGCGTGACCCGTCGGGTGCGCGCGCGGTCTCGACGAGGATGCGTTCGATCTCGGCCGGCGTGAGTCTGGGATCGGCGGCCTTCATCCGGGCGACGACACCGGCCACGTACGGCGCGGCGAACGACGTGCCGCTCGCGCGCACGTAGCCGCCCCCGGCCACGGTCGTGACCACCTGCGCGCCCGGAGCGGCGACGTCGATGCCGCCCTTCCACGCGGCCCACGCGGCCAGGCCGCCGTCGGCGTCGGCCGCCGTGACCGAGATGACCTCGGGGTACGCGGCCGGGTAGCGCGCGGGCACGGCGGCGTCGTTGCCCGCGGACGCGACCACGACGGCACCCCGCCGGACCGCATAGCGGATGGCGGCGTGCTCCATCACCGACTCCCGGCCGGAGTTGGAGCTCGAACTGATGTTGATGACGTCCGCGCCGTTGCCGGCGGCGAGCACGATGGCCGCGGCATTGGCGATCCGCAGCTGGACCCCCGGCCAGGGCGAGGTGCGGATCGGCAGGATGCGGACGCCCGGTGCGATGCCGCTGCCCGTGCCTGCGATCACTCCGGCCACCTGCGTGCCGTGACCGAAGGCGTCGGAGTGTGCGTCTCCGCAGAGGTTGATGAGGTCGAGGCCCGGCAGAACAGCCGCCGACAGCGCGTTGTGCCCGGCATCGACGCCGCTGTCGAGGACGGCGACGGTCACCCCCGGCAGGCGGTCCAGCCCTGCAGCCGACCAGTTCCCCGTCGTCGCGTCAAGCCCCGGCTCCCCGAGCGTCTGGAGTACCGGGGCCGGGACTCCGTCAGCCCCTGGCGGCGTGCCTGCCGGGGCACGTCCTGACAGCAGACAGGTGAGCCACTCCCCGGCCAGCCTCCGCCCGCGCCCACCGGCCTGGGTCGCGAGCCCGGCGACCGTCAGAAGGAGGAGCAGCACGGCCATGACGACCCGTCGCCTGCCCGGCCGCAGACTGACGTGTGCGCGCAGCGTCGTCCTCATCGCGGTCGACCTCTCCCGGCGCCGCCCCGCACTGGCCCGACCCACTACTTGATGAGGCTACCCAGGCGACGGCCAACGATTCGGCCCGGAACCCGAAGGGGCACTGTTGCCGGCGGAGCAGGTCTCGTTATACGCCGCGAGACGTATCTGCCCGGCACGGCTCTCGAGCACGGTCAACGAGCCGTTCGCGAGGGGCCCCAGCGTCGTCGCGGAGGCGTCGACCAGGTCGACCAGACCGAGGGCGCAGGCCGCGGCGACCCGGATCGGGCCGCCGTGGGTGAACAGCACGACGGTCCCCCCGCCCGGCGTCCCGACCAGTTCGGTCACGGCCTGCCAGACCCGCTGGCGCAGCTCGGCGAAGGTCTCTCCGCCGCCGCGCCCGATGTCCTCCCCACGCCGCCACGCCGCCACGCCGTCGGGATCGCGTTCCTGGACCTCCTCGAACGTCAGGCCGGCCCACGCGCCGACGTCGATCTCCCGCAGGCGCCGGTCGACCCGCACCGGAACGCCGAGCCGCGCCTCGGCCGGTCCTGCGGTCTCCTCGACCCGCCGCAGGTCGCTGCGGGCGATCAGGGCGACGTCGGGATAGGAGTGCGCGACGGTCGCCGCCACGGACTCCGCCTGCGCCCGTCCGCGCTCGGTGAGACCGCCGCCCGAGTGCCCCTGGATGCGGCCGGCCGCGTTCCACGTCGACTCGCCGTGGCGGACCAGGACCAGCCGCCGCCAGCGCGCGGCCGGCACGGCGGTCTCAGCCCGCGTGGGCGGGATCGGTGAAGGCGACGACGGGCGCGTCCGACCACAGCCGCTCGAGGGCGTAGAACGCGCGCTGCTCCTCGGTGAAGGCGTGGACGACGATGTCGCCGTAGTCGAGCAGCATCCAGCCGGTGTCCTTCGTGCCCTCCCGCCGGCGCGGAGACCGCCCCGCGTCCTTCAGCCGCCGTTCGACCTCGTCGGCGACGGTCCCGAGGAGCCGGTCGTTCGAGGCGGAGGCGAGGACGAAGAAGTCGGTGATGCCGATGAGGTCGCCGACGTCGAGGATGCGCACGTCGGTCGCCTTCTTGTCGGCGGCGGCGGCTGCGGCGGCGAGCGCGAGTGTCCGCGACGCCGTGGTGTCGACCGTGCTCAGGCTGCCTGCTCCGTCTCGGTGTCGCCGGATGGATCTGGAACGGGGTCAAAATCGGCGCCGACGACGATCGTCAGGTCGACGGCGCGATCGGGGCGATCGCTGACCTGGATGGTACCGACGCCCAGCCGCCGCCGCACCTGCTCCGCCACCTCGATGGAGCGCTCGGCGTCGTCGTGGACGACGATGCGCGTCTCGCCGACGCCGAAGCCGTCGGCGTTGTCGGTGCGCACGACGCGGAACTGCTCGCCCCCGAGGAGGCGCCCGACCTCCGCGCCGACGCCCGGTGTGCCCACGCCGTTGAGCACCTCGATCCTGACGACGCCGGCGACTCCGCCGCGCGGCACGCTGGCCGCGAGCGCGCCCGACCGAAGCGCGACGACGCCATCCCGCCTCGCGCGGTACGCGGCGCCGTCCGGCCCGCCGTCCAGCCGCTCGACCGGGAGCTGGACGAAGTCCAGGCTGCCCCGCCGGGCGGCGTCGCCCAGCCGCCCGAGCACCGCGTCCAGCCAGGCCCCGTCGGCGGCCGTGGACAGCTGGGGCGCCCCGTCACCGACGAGGCGATCGCGCACGGCCTCGTCGGCGGCGGCCCGCAGGAATGCGGACAGCACGAGCTGCTGGCGGGGGAAGGTCGCCAGCTCGTCTTCGGCGGCCTGCCGGAACGCCCAGTACTCCGCCAGCCGGGTTCCGTCGAGGAACTGCTCCCCGGCGGCGAACCGCTCCACGGAGGAGCCGTCCACGGTGGCGGCAAGGGCGCCGGGGACGGTCAGGGCCAGGCCGCCGCTGCGCCCCAGAAAGGCCCCGAGGCCCGGCTCGTCGATGCTGGCGGCGTGGTCGATCTCGATGCCCAGGGCGTCCTCGGTGACCGCCTGGGCCAGGGCCGCGCCCCCCCGGGCGAAGGCCTCGCCCAGCGGCTGCTGGCCGGCACCGGGGATGTCGACGAGCATGCCGGCCGGCACGAACAGCACGGTCGCGTCGTCAGGGCCGGGGCCGGCGGCCAGCAGGGTCACGCCCGTCGCGGGGCCCGGCGACGACGGGTGGCGGACGAGCAGCAGCGTGTCCTGCGGCGTCCCCCGGGTGACGGGGCCGGCAGTCCCGGTCGCGGCGGTGCCCGTGGGGGCCGCGCCGGGAACTGCCGCCACCTGCCACGCGACCGCCGCGACCGCCACCACGGTCGCCACACCGGCGGTCAGGGCGAACCGGCGGCGACGGACGCGGCGCGACTCGGCCCGGCG
>JACCXR010000250.1 GCA_013696915.1 Euzebyaceae bacterium | reverse complement strand
CGCAGCGCCGCGGCGATCTGGGCGGTCGACAGCCGCCGGCCCAGCTCCGGGGTGGGCGCCTTGGCCAGGGTTGCCAGCGCGTCGGGGTGGGCCAGGTCGGTGCCGAACGCCGCCAGCGCACCGGGGTTGCGAGCTCCGACTGCCCGTGGCATCCGCCGCGCCGGCCGACCCGACGCACCCGGGACCAGCGACCGGCGTCACGTGGGACGATGACGGGCAGATGTACACGGCGGTGAACGGCTACGACATCCGCGGGTCGCGACCGTTCAGGGACGACTTCGACGGCACGTATCGGGTCGAAGAGGGGACGTGGTACGGCTACCCCGACTTCTCGGCGGCCTTCGAGCCGCTGACCGAGCCGCAGTTCCAGGCGCCCGCGTCGCTGATGCCGCCGGTGTTCAATCGGCGACGAGCTCCAGCCGCCGGGGGAGCTGGGCTTTGTGATCGACCACGAGGCGAGTGGGCTCGAGCCGCCGGACCCGTCGCTGATCGCCGGGCTGCACGAGTGGAACTCCTCGCCGTCGCTGCTCGACGTCGCGCCGGCGTCCTGGGGGCCGCTCGCCGGGCAGCTGTTCGTGGCGGAGTGGGGTGACCTCGCGCCGCCGACGAACCCGCTGCGCGACCAGCCGGTCGGCTACCAGATCACCCGTGTGGACCCCGACAGCGGTCGAGTCGTGCCGTTCGTGCGCAACGCCAGGCCCGGACCCGCCTCGGCGCAGGGCGCGCAAGGCCAAGGGCTGGAGCGGCCGTTCGACGCGAAGTTCGGCCCGGACGGTGCCCTGTACATCGTCGACTACGGCATCGCGCGGATCAACCCCGCGCTCGCGCCGCCCTACGAGTTCCCGCCGGGCACCGGCGCGATCTGGAGGGTCACCGGCCAAGCCGAGGCCGCCGAGGTCGTCCGGCTGGAGGCCGGCACGAACGTCGACGCCGCGGTCGCCTACAGTCAGCAGGCGTTCCCCTTCGGCACCGACCGCGCGCTGGTCGCCCGTGACGACCTGTTCGCCGACTCGCTGACCTCCGGGTCGTTGCAGGGTCTGGACGCCGGGAGCCCGCTGCTGCTGACCGACCCCGGCGGTCTTTCGCAAGCCACCGCCGACGAGCTCGAACGGCTCGACGTCTCCCGTGTGACCATCCTCGGGGGAACCGAGGCGGTCTCGATCCAGGTGGAGACGCAGCTGCGGGACCTTGGCTACGAGGTCGATCGCGTCAGCGGCAGCACCCGCATCGACACCGCGATCGCCATCGCCCTTTCGGAGCCGGCGTTGGCGAGCAGCACCAGCGCCATCGTGGCGCGCGCCGGCTTCGCTGGCGATCCAACCCAGGCGTTCGCCGACTCCCTGGCTGCCGGTGCCGCGTCGGCCAACGCCGGAGGGGTTCCCATCCTGCTGACCGACACGGACGCGTTGAGCTCCCAGACCAGGGACTACCTGTCCGCCTCCCAGATCGAGATGGTCGTCATCAAGGGTGGCCCGGACGCCGTCAGCGAGCGCACGCAAGAAGAGATTGAGGGCCTTGGCATCGCGACCATGCGCGAGGCGGGTGCCACCCGGGCAGGGACCGCCGTGGAGGTCGCAAGGATCGCCTTCGGCTACGAGACCGTCGACCAGGCCCCTGGCGTCATCCTGGTCGACGGGTACCAGAGCGAGAGTTGGGCGTCGGGGTTCCCCGCCGCGGCGCTCGCCGGCCAGACCGGCTATCCCGTGCTGCTGTCGAACGGAGCAGCGCTGCCGCCCGAGACCGCCGATTACCTCGGCGGGGCTGAGGGCGGCGGCACCGTCGCCCTGGTCTGCGGCCCGTTCACCGACGCCGCCGCATGCGACCAGGCTGCCGCGCTCCTTGGTCTGGCCGAGTAGCCGCTCGGGATCCAACACAATCCCACGCGCCCCAGCCCCTACGGCGGGGGCGCGTGGCTGTCCGCAAGCGGCGAAAGACCCTGTTCATCCACGACGCCCCGACGAGCGGAAGGCGGGACCCTTCTAGCGCTGGTGGGGGTGGCGGCAGCGGCGGGACGCCACCGGTGACGACTGGATGTCATGCCCGCGGAACGCTGCCGCCCCGCGCCGGGTTGCCTGACAGCACCTGACTGATCGAGCTGGCGTTGCCGCGAACGGATCGCGGTTTAGCGGTGCAGCTCGCTGTCCTACTGGTGGTCGCCGCCGCAGTGATCTGGCGAGTACGGCGGGACAGCGTCCTGCCATTCTTCTTCAGCTCGCTGACAATCTTCGTCCTGGGTCTGTTCGTGCTGCGCGCCGCCCACTGAAAGCGCGGCCCCACAATTGGCTGCCATGACAGCCTGCACACCCTGATCGAGAGACTGAGATTGCCACCTATGCGACAATTTTGTGCTCCGCCAGGCGGTTTGGGGAAAGAGGGACGCGAAGCCGGCCGAGCAGCTCCGACGTAGGAGGACCGCGATGAACACTGAGGACGATCGTACCGACGGTGTGGACACCTACCGCTTGCGGGGGCGCGCCGGCCGGACGCTGGATCCCACCACGACCGCGGTGCTGGTGATCGACCCAGTCAACGACTTCCTCTCCGAGGAAGGCGCGGCCTGGGACATGACGGAGAGCACCGTGACCAAGCACGACGTGATCGGCCACCTGCGGCGGCTGATCGACGGTGTTCGGGAACACGACATCCCGGTGCTGTACGGCCCGATGGCCTACACCTCCGATGACTACGCGGGACAGGAGCTGCATCGGCGCACCGGCATCAACCGGATCATGTTCGAGCAGCAGATGTTCCTCGCAGGCAGCTGGGGTGCCGACTTCCATCCGAACCTTCGACCCCGAGAAGGGGAGATCGTGCTCCATCCGCACAAGGGGAGCGATGTCTTCGAGACGGACCTGCGAGAGCACCTTCAGCGGCTCGGCACGACCCAGCTGGTGCTCGCGGGCATGACCGCCAACCTGTGTGTCGAGTCGACGGGCCGCCACGCCGCCGAGCACGGCTATGACGTCACGTTCGTGCGCGACGCGATCGGCGCCGAGAACCTGCCGGCGTACGAAGCATCGATCCGGGTGAACTTCCCATTGATCGGCAACGCCGTCCTGGACACCGACGATCTCCTCAGCGCCATCGGGCCGGATCGTCTCCCGCGCGAGGGGGACGACGTCTATGCGTCCGATCAGCTCAAGCTCGGCGGCATCGACGAAGTGGTCGAGGACGACGACGGTCCCGGCTACGTGCTCGTCAAGCGCGGCATCTTCAACCGTGACACCTACGTCCCGCTCGACGCGGTCGTGCGCGTCGCGGAGGGCAAGGCGTTTGTCAACATTCCCAAGCTCGTGGTCGGCAAGGTGCCCTGGGACGAGCCTCCCACGGCGGCATCCCGCAATGCCAAGATGGGACCTCGCCCCAGCGACATCGCCAAGCTCTACGGCTCGGTCGCGCCGACTGGTTAGTTAGACGGTTGTTGCACGATCCGGGAGCGCTACTGCGTAGGGCGGACCTTTACGCCGTTCCAGAACGCGACGCGGTTGGCAACCTTCCGCGCCGGCGGCGTGGGCTTCGGGTAGTACCACGCGGCGTCGCGGTTGACCTCTCCGTCGACCGCGACGTCGTAGTAGCTCGCCAGGCCCTTCCAGGGGCAGACCGTGTGATGGCTGCTCGGCTGCAGGACGTCGGGGTTCACCGCCTGGATCGGGAAGTAGTGGTTGCCCTCCACCACGACCGTGTCATCGCTCTCCGCGATCACCACCCCGTTCCAGACGGCCTGCATGGCGCGGGATTCTTCCTGGCCGGGTGCGAGCTTGGACAGCAGGCGGCGGACGCCACTGCGTTCGGTGCGGGACGTGTCGTTCGTCGTGTTCGTCATGAATCGGAAACCCGGGGTGGGCGACAGACATTCCGTCCTGGCTCACGCACCTGGAACATTTGACCTTCCAGCAGGCTGGAAGGTCTAGGGTCCGCTCAGGCGACCGAGGAGAGACGAGACGAGATGGCGACGCAGACGACGATGAACACCACCGGCATGGACTGCGGCCACTGCGCGCAGCGGCTGGGGCAGTACCTCGAACGGCTCGATGGGGTCATCCGGGCGAAGGTCGACCCAGGGGGAACCGCGGCCGTGCGCTACGACGAGGCCACGGTGTCTCTCCAGGAGCTTGAAGAAGGCGTCCGCGCCGCCGGTTTCGACGTCGCCTGATCGTCGCGGACGCATACGCGCAGGAGCCGAAATGACGCTCGACGGGCCCGTCGCGCCCCCCACCGAGGAAGCTCAGCCGGAGGCGCAGGCGTCCTACCGGATGAAGATCGGCGGGATGTCCTGTTCGTTCTGCACCTCGACGATCCGCAAGGCCTACGAGCGGATCGACGGCGTGCACGACGTCGGCGTGTCGCTTGCCCACGAGGAAGGACTGGTCCGGTACGACCCGGCCAAGGTGACGCCCGACCAGCTGCGCCGAACGCTGGAGCACGTCGGCTACACCTACCGCGATCCGGAGAAGGTCCGCACGTTCGAGGACGAGGAACGCGAGCTGCGGGTGGCCCGCAACCGGTGAACCTCCGCGGAGGCTTTGTCATCGGCTCGCGCACTGGCCGTTGTTCCGCAGTTAAGCCTGCTCGCGCATCGCGCTCGCGCCCTCGCCCGTGGGGACGCACGCGGCCCTCGACCGCGCGCTCGCCAGCGGCCATCGCGCCGGCGCCGCGCGTCTGGGGGATCTGGCGCGTGACGTGGCGGCCCCCCGGCCCGTGGCTGATCGGCCGCAGGGCCCTCGCAACGGGACCTACCGCGCGCCTGCAACCTGCGGCCACGGCTGACACCGCCGCCTCTACGGCAGCGCTGAGACGCCGGAGATCGGCCGTCCTCGCGCCTCAGACGCAGCAGCGAGTGCCGGGCCGACAACGCCCGGATCATGTGGCTCGCGCGGGGTCGGCTTCCCCCGACGATGGGGTGAGAGCCTCGCTCGTCACCGACGCAGGGGGTTCACCGACTCGACGCCGGCGAAGC
Organism: Euzebyaceae bacterium; assembly: GCA_013696915.1. Classification (GTDB taxonomy): domain Bacteria; phylum Actinomycetota; class Nitriliruptoria; order Euzebyales; family Egibacteraceae; genus JACCXR01. The sequence continues at coordinate 5,460 of JACCXR010000250.1, read as the reverse complement.
GGGCGAAGTCGTCGTCGGTGGAGCAGACCTGGGCGCCGTGCTCGACCGCGAGCGCGGCGATGTGCGCGTCGCTGGTGAGGTTGCCGGCGGTGCCAAGAGGTGCGAGCAGGTCTCGAAGCACCGCCGCGTGTCGCCTCGTGGGGTGCAGCACGGTGGCGGACGGCTGGGCCAGCCAGGTCTCGATCCGGTCGAGGGCTGCCTCGGCAGTCAACGGCGAGGTGAAGACGCGGGGGTTCGTCGACAGGCGCAGAAAGCCCAGCAGCGCGTTCCAGGCGAAACCGACCGTCTCGGTGCCCGACAGGTGCTGCTCGAGCCACGTCCTCGCGGCGTCGTGCAGCGGTGCGGTGTCGTCGACCGCGTAGAGCAGCAGGTTGGTGTCGACGAGCTTCACTTGCGCAGCTCGAGCTTGCGGACGATCTCGGCATCCTCGAGCTCATCGGCGAGTCGCCGCGCGCGGTCGAGGTCGATGCCGGGGCGCAGACCGAGCGAAGCCGTCTGCTGCGTAAAGGGCCGACGCTCGAAGTCTCCGCCCAGACCGGCGCGCAGCGTGCTGTTGAGCACGTCCTTGAACGGCACCCCCAGCTCCTGCGCGCGTTCCTTGAGCCGCGCCGCGATGTCGGGTTCGAGGGTCACCGTCGTCCTCATGGCCGCATCTTAGCATGAATGACGATGATGCCTTGATGCAGGGCACGGGTCAGGTTCGCCGACCGGTCTGGCCGCGGCCGCCTCGGCGGTCCGCTGGCCGAACTCCCCACCGCCGAGAGAACGCCCGTGAGCAGGGCAGGCAGCGCCTAGTCGCTGGGAGCCTGCCCACCGGCGGGCCGCTCGTCGCGGACCCGGTGGAGCGCGGGGAGCTGCCGGCGGTCCTTGGGCCGGTCGAGGAGCTCTTTGGAGGCGATGACGTCGTCGAGGCTCGCGAGGTGGAGCTCGACGCCCTGGTCGAGGCGGGTGACCATGCGCGGCGCGAGCGCCTCGTAGCCGGCCTCGAACCCCCGCGGTCGAAGGACCACGTCGATGCGGCCGAGGCGCGTGCGGAGCGTCAGCGCCACGTCGTCGGTGCCGAAGTGGCGCCGCTCGAGGAGCCGTCCGTCGATGCGCCGCCCCTCCGGCCGGTCGGGGTCCCACCAGCGCGGCCCCAGGATGTTCAGGGCGTCGCACAGCCGCTGCAGGTTGCCCGGGTCCGTGCGGGGCACGAGGTCCAGGTCGTCGGTCTTCACGTCGGCGCCGTGGGCGATCCCGGCGCCGGTGCCGATGAGCACGTAGGCGACCTCGTAGGCGTTCAGCAGCCGGCAGACGACCCGCAGCTGCCGTCGCCAATCGATGTCCCCGCCGGCGTTGTAGCGGTCGAGCTCCTCGCGGACGGTGATGACGTGCGCCCAGTACTGACGACGGTAGGGGGTGGACTCCGTGTCCTTTCCGCGGCCGGAGTAGGCGAACTCCAGGTCGTGCTCGTAGCCGCTCTCCCACCACTCCGGGCGCGGCGGCGAGCTCGCCCGCCCCAGCGCGGCGATGTCGGGGTAGTGCAGGTCCAGCACGCCGATGCCGGCCTCGACGTCGGTCAGCCAGCGCTCGTCGCGGTCGGTCCTGGGGTACAGCGGGTCGGTGCGCAGGCGCTCGACGAACTCGGCCCGGCTCATCCCGGCCCACTCGCGTTCGGCGCGGACCCACATGCCGGTGTGGGCGTCGTCGTCGTATCGCGGCGCGGGCGCTCCCATGGTGTGGGATCGTATGCGCGTCCCCGCGGGCCAGCGGGCATCGCTGCGCCGTGCCTGTGGACGCCCGCCGCCCGGAGTGGTCGGGCTGGTGGGCGCCGTCGGCGTCGCGGGTGCGGTCGGGCTCGCCGGCCGCGGGCACCACACACCGTCGCCCTCCGGCTCCTCGAGTCCTCAGTCCCCAAGCCCGGGCGGCGGGCCCAGGATCGTCCCGCCGTGCGCGGCCGGCGCCTCCGCCATGCCCGGAGGCGTGATCGTCCAGCTACGCGCGGGCGCCGGGGAACGGCGGCGGCGCGGACCGCCCGCGCCACGCCTCCTGGTCGGCGACCTGGACGACCAGTTCGGCGAGCATCTGCGGCGTCATCTCCACCAGGCGCCAAAGCTCGATGGTGTTGCCCAGGTCGCTGGTCCAGCGGGCGAGGACTTCGTCGTCGTCCCGGTCCAGCTCGATGAACAGCGACCGCGCCGGCTCGAGCAGCCGGGTCGACAGCTTGGTGATGAACTCCTCACCGGACTGCGTCCAGCCCGTGCGCACGATGAACGTCTCGGGGGAGGACTCCTTGAGCTGGAGCACGAGCGCCTTGAGATGCTCCACGAGCTCGGCGTGGCGGGCCTTCTGCGCCTCGGCGCGCTCGGCGGCCGCGCGCTCCTCGGCCGCGCGTTGATCCGAGATCACCCGGTCCATCTCCACCTCGGCCTGCTCGCGTTCGCGCGCCAGCTCTGCGTTGCGGGCCAGCTTCGCGCGCAGCGTCGCCTCGAAATCGGTCATGCCCTGGTTTCCCTCCCGGTCGCGTGCCACGAGGGTACGCCCACGGGTGCGTCCGGCCCCGGGGAGGCGGGGCTACGATTGCCCTTTCCACCACTGGGAGGTCCGACTGTGTCCGCTGTCCTGCAGGTCTGCGCCGCCGCCAAGGCCGCCGCGCCGCACCTCGCACGCGCCTCGACGCGTCGGAAGGACGCGGCGCTCGAGGCGATCGCCGCAGCACTCGACCGGGGGCACGACGAGATCCTCGCCGCGAACGCCCGCGACCTCGACGCCGCCCGCGAGGACGGACTGTCGCCGGCGCTGCAGGACCGGCTGACGCTCACCCCGGAACGGCTGCACGGCATCGCCGGGGCGGTCCGGGACCTCGTCCGGCTCGCCGACCCGGTCGGCGAGGTCGTCCGCGGCTCGACGCTGCCGAACGGGCTCGAGCTGCGCCAGGTCCGCGTCCCCCTCGGGGTCATCGCGATGGTGTACGAAGGCCGTCCCAACGTCACCGTCGACGCGGCCGGTCTCGCGCTGAAGAGCGGCAACGCCTGCGTGCTGCGGGGGTCCTCGACGGCGATCCACTCGAACACCGCGCTCGCCGGGCTGGTCCGCGGCGCGCTGGAGTCGGTCGACCTGCCGGCGGACCTCGTATGCCTGGTCTCGGACACCGACCGCGGATCGGTCAAGGAGCTGACCCGCGCCCGCGGCCTTGTCGACCTGCTGATCCCGCGCGGCGGTGCCGGGCTGATCCAGGCGGTCGTGCAAGACGCCCAGGTGCCGGTCGTGGAGACCGGCGTCGGCAACTGCCACGTGTACGTCGACGTCGCCGCGGATCCGGCGAAAGCCCGCGCGATCGTCGTGAACGCCAAGGCGCAGCGGCCCAGCGTGTGCAACGCCGCGGAGACCCTCCTGGTGCACGCCGGCATCGCGGAGTCCTTCCTCCCCGCGGTGGCTCGGGACCTGCGCGACGCCGGGGTCGAGCTCGTCGGCGACGCGCAGGCCCAGCGCCTGGCCGGCGCCGAGCCCGCCGCGCCGGCGGACTGGGACACCGAGTTCGGCGATTTCAAGCTGGCCGTGCGGGTCGTGGACGGCCTTGACGATGCGATCGCCCACATCGCCGCCCACGGCACCATGCACACGGAGGCGATCGTCACCGAGGACCGGGGGGCCGCCCGCCGCTTCTGCGCCGAGGTCGACGCGGCCGCCGTCGTCGTCAACGCCTCGACCCGTTTCACCGACGGCGGCGAGTTCGGGTTCGGGGCGGAGATCGGCATCTCCACCCAGAAGCTCCACGCCCGCGGCCCCATGGGGCTGCGCGAGCTCACCACGACCAAGTACGTCGTCGAGGGGGACGGCCAGGTGCGGGGGTGACGACGACCGCGGAGGACGTCGCGGCCTTCGCGACGCCGGCGGACGTCGCAGCACGGCTGGAGGCGGTCGGCTACCTGTCGGACCCGTCGATCGCGACGGTCGCGTTCCTCGCCGACCGGCTCGGCAAGCCGATCCTCGTCGAGGGTCCGGCCGGCGTCGGCAAGACCGAGCTGGCGAAGGCGATCGCCAGCGCGAAGGGCGCGCGGCTGCTGCGGCTGCAGTGCTACGAGGGCCTGGACGAGGCGAAGGCCCTCTACGAGTGGAACTACGCCAAGCAGCTCCTGCGCATTCAGGCCGACGCCTCGTCCCCGCGCCGGTGGGAGGCGACCCACGACGACATCTTCTCGGCCGAGTACCTGCTGTCGCGGCCGCTGCTCGACGCCATCACCACCGAGGCAGCGACGGTCCTGCTGATCGACGAGGTCGACAAGGTCGACTTCGAGTTCGAGGCGCTGCTGCTGGAGGTGCTGTCGGACTTCCAGGTCACGGTTCCGGAGATGGGCACGGTCACCGCCGTGCGCCGCCCCTACGTCGTCTTGACCTCGAACGACACCAGGGAGCTCTCGGAGGCGCTGAAGCGGCGCTGCCTCTACCTGCACATGGACTATCCGGACCTCGAGCGGGAGCGCGCGATCGTCCTGGCGCGCGTGCCTGAGGTGGCCGACGCGCTCGCCGACCAGCTCGTCGGGATCGTGCGGTCGCTGCGGCGGCTGGAGCTGAAGAAGGCGCCGTCGATCTCCGAGACGCTCGACTGGGCGCGCACGCTGCTCGAGCTCGGCTACGACGGGATCGACGAGGGCGTCGTCCGAGCGACCATCACCGTGCTGCTCAAGCACCAGAGCGACGTCGAGAGGGCGCTCGCCCACCTGGGCGCCGGGGGGACCCACCGCTGACCACCGCGACGCCGGGGGTGCAGGCCAGGGTCGGCGAGCTCGCGCGGGCCCTGCGCGGGAGCGGGCTGCCGGTCGCGATCAGCAACCACCTCGACGCCCTGCGGGCGACCGCCGCCGTCGACCTGCTCGACCGCCGCGCGCTGCGGGAGGCGCTGGCCGCGACGCTCACCTCGTCGGCGGCGCACCGCCCGGCGTTCGACACGCTGTTCGACCTGTACTTCCCGGCACGCTCGGGCGGCGGGGACGACCCGGCGCCAGCGCCGCGCGACGTCGCCGAGTTCCTCGCCGAGCTCGTCGCGCGCATCCTCGCGGGCGACGAGACGCACGTGGGCGCGATCGCCCGCGAGGCCGTGAGCTCCTACGGGCGCGTCGAGAGCCGCGACGGGACGGCCGCGTACTTCGTCTACCGGGTCTTCCGGGACATCAACCTCGCGGGTCTGCTCCGCAGGCTGCTCGATGCCGCGCCGCCCGCGGACGACCCGCTGGCGCAGCGCATCGCCCGCGACCGGATCGAGCTGCTGCTGCGCCGGTTCCGCGAGGAGGTCGAGGCGGAGGTCCGCCGGCGACAGGCCGAGGCCGTCGGACCGGAGCGGGCGGCCCGCAAGCTCGCGAGGCCGCCGCCGTGGGAGGTCGACTTCTTCACCGTCACGGCCGAGGAGCAGGCGCAGATGCGCCGGGCCGTCGGCCCGCTGGCCCGCCGCCTCGCCAGCAGGCTCGCCCTCCGGCGCCGCCG